>DATLUW010000668.1:0-7320 GCA_035577825.1 Actinomycetota bacterium
AGATCCGGCGGAGCTCGCCGCCGGGGAGCGGGCCGAACAACGGCTGGCCCACCAACCCCGTGATGTCCCCCAGCATCCGGAACAGCCCGTTCACGCTCGTCTCGAGGCCGGTGCCGATGTTGATCAGGCGGCCGGAGCCGCGTTCGGCCGCGAGCGCGAACGCGTGGACGACGTCGTCGATGAACACGTAGTCACGGGTCTGGTTCCCGTCGCCGTAGATCGTCGGCGTCTCGCCCTCCAGCATCTTGTCCGCGAAGATCGAGATCACGCCCGCCTCCCCGCGCGGGTCCTGGCGCGGCCCGTACACGTTTCCCAGGGCGAGCGCCGTGTAGTCGAGGCCCCGGTACCGCTGGAAGAACCGCAGGTAGTCCTCCGCGACCTTCTTCGTGATGCCGTACGGCGAGAGCGGGTGCGACCCGCTCGTCGCGGTCTCCTTCACCGGCAGCCGGCGGGGCTCGCCGTAGATGGTCCCGCCGCTCGACGAGAACACGATCTTGCGGACCCCGGTCGACGCCGAGCACTCGAGGACGTTCAGCAGGCCGAGCACGTTGATCGAGGCGTCGTTCGGGGGGTCCTCCATCGACGGCCTGACCCCGGCCTGCGCGGCGAGGTGCATCACGACCTCGGGGTGGTGCCGGTCGAACAACGTCCGGAGCCCCTCGGCGCGGACGTCCATGTTGTAGAAGGTGAAGTCCTTGCCATAGCCGCGGGCCTCGGTGAGGTTCGCGATGCGGCCGGTGGACAGGTCGTCGACGGTGACCACCCGGTTCCCCTCGGCGAGCAGGCGGTCGGACAGGTGCGAGCCGATGAACCCGGCCCCTCCCGTCACCAGGAAGTTGGTCACGGAGCCGGATTCTCGTGCATCCGGGTGCCCGAGTCACTCATGCGGCGGCGTCGAGGCGGAGCCCCGGGTCGGCGATGACGTCGAGCGGCGTCCGTTCGCCCCGGCGGAGCCGGTACGTCCCGGCGCACGCGATCATCGCCGCGTTGTCGGTGCAGAGCGCCATCGGCGGCACGTGCAGCTCGAGCCCGGCGTCGTCGGCGGCGGCGCGCATGCGCTCGCGGAGGCGGGAGTTCGCGACCACGCCGCCGCCCAGCAGGACGCGGTCGACGCCCTTGGCGCGGGCGGCCGCGATCGTCTTCGAGACCTGCACGTCGACCACGGCCTCCTGGAACGACGCGGCCAGGTCGGCCGGGTCGGGCTCGCGCCCGGCCTCCCGCTCGCGCCGGACGTGGCGGATCACGCTCGTCTTCAGCCCGCTGAGCGAGAACTCGAACCCCTGCCCCTCCATCGCCCGGGGGAACCGAACGGCGTCGGGGTTCCCCTGCCTGGCGATGCGGTCGAGGACCGGCCCGCCCGGATAGCCGAGCCCGAGGAACCGCGCGACCTTGTCGAACGCCTCCCCGGCCGCGTCGTCGACGGTCTGGCCCATGACCTCGTAGGTGTTCGCGTCGGGCATGTGGACCAGCATCGTGTGCCCGCCGGAGACGACGAACGCCACGTACGGCGGCGCGGGCGGCCCGGTCTCCAGGAAGTTCGCGTAGACGTGGCCCTCGAGATGGTTCACGCCGATGAACGGCGCCCCCGTGGCGAGCGCGATCGACTTCGCGGCGGCGAGCCCGACCAGCAGCGCGCCGACCAGGCCGGGGCCGACCGTGACCGCGACGCCCTCCAGGTCGTCGAACCCGACCCCCGCGAGCTCCAGCGCCTCCTCGACGAGCGGCGAGAGCACCTCCACGTGTGCCCTGCTGGCGAGCTCGGGGACGACGCCGCCGAACCGCCGGTGAACGTCGTGCTGGCTCGACACGAGGTTCGACCGGATGTGGAGCCCGTCCTCCACGACCGAGACGGCCGTCTCGTCGCACGAGGTCTCGACGCCGAGGACGATCATGCGCGCTTCACGCCGGGCTGCCCTTCCAGGTGGGCGTGGCCTGCGCGGCGATGCGGTCGAGCAGGTCCTGGTAGTCGGCGAGGTGCACGTCGTCGACCCACATGATCAGCGCGTCCTCGTTCGTCTCCTGGTAGTAGTTCTTGCGCACGCCCACCGGGCGGAACCCGAACCGCCCGTACAGCCGCTGCGCGCCCCAGTTCGAGACGCGAACCTCCAGTGAGACGGCCCGCGCGCCCATGTCGACCGCGCTCCGGATGAGCTCGTACATCAGCCGGGTGCCGATCTTGCGCCGGTGGTGGTCGGGCTCGACGGCGATCGTCGTGACGTGTGCCTCGTCGCCGTAGCAGATCAACCCGGCGTACCCGACCACGTCGCGCCCGAGTCGGGCGACGAGGTAGGTGCGGTTCGACTGCTCGGACATCTCCGCCAGGAACAGGTTCGGGCTCCAGGGACGCGGATAGACCTGGCGCTCGATGGCCAGGATTCCCTTCAGATGGCGCCGGCGCATCCGGCTGATCTCGAGCTCAGCCGGTCCTGGCTCGGTTGTCCCAAGCGATCTCCGCATCGGACTTCCTGAGGTAGAGGGGGACCACGTCGGTCACCCGCCCGAATTCTTCCCTGACGAACGTCGGGATGGAAAGCTCCACGAGCACGTCGGCGTGAGGGTACCCGAGCGAGGGCGGAGCGAACTCCACGTGCGCGCCGGCCTCTTCCAGCTCGCGGCGGTACCGCAGCGCGCCGTCGCCGACCAGCAGGACCTCCTCGCGCTCGGCCTGGAGCTCGGCGACCAGGTGGTCGGGCGGCGCCACGCGAAACTCGGACGCGCGCGCCACGCCGTCCGGCACGGGCCGGTACCCGCAGTAGAAGACCTCCTTGCGCCGGGCGTCGATCACCGAATAGATGGTGCGGTTCGTATGCCGGACCGCCGAGGCCAGAACGTCGAGCGACGGGATGCCGACGATCGGGATCCGGCGCACCTGGGCGAACGACTTCGCGGCCTGGATCCCCACCCGCAGACCGGTGAACAGGCCGGGCCCGATCCCGACGGCGACGCCGCCGACCTGGCCGACGTCCGTCTCCGACCACTCGAGCACCTGCTGGATGGCGGGGACGACCAGCTCGTGGCGGGAGCGGCCCGAGGAGAGCAGCACCGAGGCGACCGTCCCGCGCTCGCTGCCGATCGCCACCGAGGTCTGGGGGGTGGAGGTCTCGATCGCGAGGACGATCACGCCGGGGGCTCCCTCCGCGCCTCGTCCTGCGCGCGCCACGGGCCGACCGCCGCCTCGAGGTGCTCCCACCGGGTCACCCAGTCGCCGCCGCCGGTCAGGGATGCATGTCGGATGTCGTCCTCGGCCCGGGTCTGCAGCTCCAGCTCGAGGTGGCCCTCGGGGAGCAGGCCCTCGATCGCGTCGCCCCATTCGACGAACGCCACCCCGTCCGGGTCGAGCAGCTCCTCGAACCCCAGGTCGATGACCTCCTGGATCCGGTCCAGCCGGTAGACGTCGAGGTGGTAGATCGGGAACCGGCCTCGGTACTCCCTGACCAGCGTGAACGTCGGCGAGGTGACCTGGGCGCCGTCCACCCCGAGTCCGAGCGCGGCCCCCTGGACGAACGTGGTCTTCCCCGCGCCGAGGTCGCCGGTCAGCGCGACGACGTCGCCGGGCTGCAGCACGGCGCCGACCGCCTCGCCGAGCGCGCGCATGTCGTCCGCTTGCGGCACCACGAGGTCGATGCGCAGGGCCATGCCCGTGACGGTACCCGCAGGGGCGTCCATCCGGCGAACGCCCGCTCGACTCAGAACAGGCCGAGCTGCTCCTCGGGCTCCGGTTCGGGCGCGGCGGCCGCGCGTTCGTCGAGGGCCTTCCTGATCTCGGCGAAGTCGTCGCGGAGCGACTGCATCTGCTTCGAGGCCATGCCGCCCCCGTGCAGGATCGCCGCGGGGTGGAACGTCGGGATGACGACGCGCCCCTCGATCCGAAACCGCTGCCCCCGTACCCGGCTGATCGACACCATCTGGTTCAGCACGAAGCGGGTCGCGAAGTTCCCGAGCGTGCAGAGCACCGCGGGGTCGATCAGGCGGAGCTTTTCCTCCAACCACGGCTTGCACGCCTCGATCTCGTCGGGCAACGGGTCGCGATTCCCGGGGGGCCTGCACATGATCACGTTCGCGATGTAGACCTCGTCGCGGGCGATCGCGTGCTCCTCCAGCATGGTGTTCAGCAGCTGGCCGGCGGCGCCGACGAACGGGATGCCCTGCTTGTCCTCGTTGAACCCCGGTCCCTCCCCGATGAACATGAGGTCGGCGGTGGGGCTCCCGACGCCGTAGACGACCTGCGTGCGGCCGCCGGACAGCCGGCACTTCGTGCACGTCGACGCGGCGTGGGCGGCCTCGGACAGGGTTCGGGTGGTGGCGACGTCGGTCATGCGGGGGGTCCTCCCGGCGCTCGGGCGGCTGGGATGCCGGCCACGGACACGGCGTGCAGCACCGCGCTCCGGATGGCCCGGGCCATGACCTCCACCGCCATCTCCTCGATCTCGGACTGTGAGGCGTCCGTCTCGCCGGTGGCGAGGGAGAAGACGGTGTCGCCGTCGTGCATTGTATGCGCCGGGCGGATGGCGATGTCCAGACCGTCGTGCGCCGCGAGCGCCAGCAGGTGGGCGCGCTCCTTCGACAGCCGGGCGTTGGTGGCGACGACGCCGATCGTGGTGTTCGTGAACGGCAGCCCGGGGGTATCCGGGTCGTTCGACCAACCATCGACGGCGTGGCCGTTGGGCGACCCTGCCGGCGTGGTGGCCGCGGCGTCCCCGGCCGGGTCGGGCAGCGCGCCGGCCAGGATCTCGCCGGCGTCGTCGAGGATCTCCCCCACCGCGTTCACGGCGACGACCACCCCGACGACCAGGTCGCCGCGCCGCGCCGAGGCCGTGCCCAGGCCGCCCTTCACCGCCCGCTCGGGCCCGTGCTGCTTGGCGACGGTGGCGCCGGTCCCCGCGCCGACGTTGCCCTGCGTGACGTCCGCCGACGCATCCGCCGCGGCCGCGTACCCCGCGTCCGGCCCCGGCCGTGCGCCCGCGTCGCCGACCCACAGGTCGAACAGCACGGCCCCCGGCACGATGGGCACCCGGGCGACGCCGGTGTCGAACCCGATCCCCCGTTCCTCCAGGAACCGCACCAACCCGTCCGCGGCGGCCAGCCCGAATGCGCTCCCGCCGGTGAGCAGCACGGCGTGCACCTCGTCGACCAGCATGCCCGGGCGCAGGAGGTCGGTCTCACGGGTGCCGGGGGCGCCGCCGCGCACCTCGCCGGACCCCACCGTCCCCGGCGGGCACAGCACCACCGTACAGCCGGTCAGCCCCTGGGGATCGGTCCAGTTGCCGACGAGGATGCCGGGGACGTCGGCGATCGAGCCGCCGGGTTCGTCGCGCGGGTCGCTGCCCGCGGACTGGTCCGGGCCGGAGTCGCCGTCGCCGGGGTCGGTCACCGGGTTCGGCCCTTCCGGGAACCGTTCGCCCCGGCCGTGGTCCGGTACTCGGCGAAGGCCTGCTCCAGCAGATCCCCGCCGACGGCGTTGAATTGCTCGTGGCGCTCGAGCATCGTGAGGTGACCGGCCCCCTCCAGCACGACCAGGCGGGCGTCCGGCAGGGCGTCGGCCATCGCCTTCGCAGTCACCGGCGGCGTCAACCGGTCGACGTCCCCCACGATCACGAGCGCGGGAACCCGGATGTGCTCGAGGGCGTGCCGGTAGTCGAGGCCCAGCACGCCCTCCAGCGCGTCCGTCCAGACCTCCACGTGGGCCTGGCCCGATACCGCCGAGATGTAGTCGACGAGCCACGGCGAGGCCTTGTGGCCGAAGTTCGACAGGCGGGTCACCAGGTACGACAGGTCGGAACGGCCCTCCCGCATGAACAGCCGGATGCGCTCGGCGCGGTCCTCCGGGATGCGGTACCCGGCGAACCGACCGATCAGGGCCCCCAGCGCGCCCCGGATGAGCTCGCCGGCCGCGGCGTCGGCGAGGATGACGCCGGCGACCCGCGTCCGGAACTCCTCCGGGTGCGCCTCCGCCAGCGCCAGGATTGCCATGCCGCCCATGCTGTGGCCGACGAGCACGACCGGGCCCTCCGGGACCGCCGCGTCGAGCACGGCCCGGATGTCCTCGGCCATGACCCCCAGCGAGTAGTCGCGGCCGGGCGAGGTGCTGCTCCGCCCGTGCCCCCGATGGTCGAACAGCACCGTCCGGTACCGCTTCGACCATTCCTTCCACTGGTAGTGCCACGTGGTCATGTCCAGGCTGAACCCGTGGGTGAGGAGCACCGCCGGGCTGCCGGGCACGCCGGCCGCCCGGACGTGGAGCAGCGTCCCGTCGGCCGCCACCACCGGCCCGAGGTCGTCGGGCGGCAGCTCGGCGAGCTGTTCGCCGCGCTCGGGGTCGATGCGGCGGCGATCCCGGCGGATGAGCGCCCGCGTCGCCGCCACTCCGGCCGCGGTGCCGACCGTCATGCCGGCCGCCCAGAACGCGGCCTTCCGCCAGCGGGGCGTGCGGGGGCGTGCGGGGGCGGAAGTCTTCCCCGTTGCCGCCTTCCGCTTCGATGTCGTCGTCTTCGGCGTCGTCCTCGCGCGCCGAGGAGTTCGTCGGCGTTCAGCCATCCGGACCACCGTAGTCGCGGGGGACGCGCGCGCCCACCCCGCAGACGATCTCGTACTCGATCGTGTCCAGGAGCTCGGCGAGCTCCCCGGCGGTGATCTCCCCGTCCCCCTGCCGCCCAAGCAGCACGACCTCGTCTCCCGCCGCGACGTCGTCGTCACCGCAGTCCACCAGCAGCTGGTCCATGGAGATCACGCCCGCGACGCGGCGGCGGCGCCCGCCGATCAGCACGTCGGCCCGGTTGGACAGGCCGCGCCGGTAGCCGTCGGCATACCCGACGGGAACCGTGGCGACGTTCGAGTCGCGCTTGAGGCGGTAGGTCAGGCCGTACGACACGGCCTCCCCCGCCGGGAGACGCCTCGCGAGCGTGACGGCCGAGGTCCAGCGCATCGCGGGGCGGAGGCCGGCCCGTTCGCCCAGGCCGGCGCCCGGCGACAGCCCGTACAGGGCCACGCCGACCCGCACCAGGTCGAGGTGGGAGGCGGGCTCGCGGATCACGGCGCCGGAGTTCGCCGCGTGGAGGTAGCGGGGCCGGATCCCGTCGCGCTCGAGCTCGCGGCACACGTCGGCGAACCGTTCGAGCTGCCGGGTGGTGACCTGAGCGTCGTCCTCCGACTTCGCGAAGTGCGTCCACAGGCCGTCGACGTCGAGGCCGGCGGCGAGGGCGCGGTGGACGAACGCGGGCACGCGCTCCGGCGGGAACCGCCCCACGCGGTGCATGCCCGTGTCGGCCTTCACGTGCACCCGGGGCGTGACGCCGGTGTCCCCGGCGGCGGCCACCACGGCGT
>DATLUW010000669.1:0-2191 GCA_035577825.1 Actinomycetota bacterium
GACCCGGATGAGCGCCATCGGCCTACTCGACCACCGCGATGACGTCGCCCTCCTGGACGACGCCGCCCTCGGAGACGCGGACCTCTCTGACGGTGCCGCCGGTCGGCGCCTCCACGGGGATCTCCATCTTCATCGACTCGAGGATCACGAGCGGGTCCCCCTCGGCGACCGTGTCGCCGGGCGCGACGACCACCTTCCAGACGTTCGCGACCATCTCGGCCTGGACGTCCATCCCCGCTCAGGCGACCTTCGAGCGGTCGGGCTCGGCGGGGAGCGACAGCAGCTCGCGGGCTTTCGCCGGTTCGGCGACCTCGCGGCCCTGCAGGCGGACGATCGTGGCGGCCTGTTCGACCAGCTCCCCGTTCGACGACGCCATCTCGCCGGACGGGAGGTAGAAGTTGTCCTCGAACCCCACGCGGACGTTCCCCCCGAGCGCGGCGGAGGCGGCGACCATCGTCCACTGTTCGCGGCTCACGGCGATCACGCCCCACGTCGAGCCGTCCGGCACGACGGAGGACATGTGGGCGAGGTTCCGGGCGGTCGCCGAGATGCCGCCCAGCACGCCGTGGATCAGCGAGAACTGCACGGGCGGCGTGATCACGCCCATGTCGATCAGCGGCGCCACGGACTCGACGTGTCCGACGTCGAAGCACTCGCACTCGGGCTTCACGCCGGCCTCGTTCATCCGCTGCAGCAGGAACACGATGTCGTCGAAGTGGTTCTCGAACACGAAGTTGAAGACGAACCCCTTCCGCTTCGCGCTGTACTTCGCGTAGTTCATCGAGCCCATGTTCAGGGCGCCGATCTCGGGCTTCAGGTCGGTGATGTGCGCGACGCGCTCCGCCATCGGCAGGCCGACCCAGCCGGTCGAGTAGTTGATGATGATTTCCGGCGTCTCGGCGAGCACGGCCTGGGTGATCGCCCGGTAGTGCTCGGGCTTCACGGTCGGGGTGCCGTTCGGTTCGCGGGCGTGGATGTGCACCATCGACGCGCCGGCGTCGCGGGCCCGGCGGACCTCCTTCGCGTACTCCTCAGGCGTGTAGGGGATGCCCTCGCACTGCTGCTTGTTGGCCACGGCGCCGGAGACGGCGCAGGTGATGATGCAGGCGTCGGTCATGGTCCGCGGGTCCTTCGCTGGTCCGGGAGCGCCTCCGGAGGGTACCGCACCGACCCCTCGGCGAACCGCCTCAGGACTTCCCTTGCTTGATCGCGGTGATCGCCTCGAGGAGGTCGTTGTTCGGCGGGTTGTCGGCGACGTCCTTGTTGCGGTGGGCGTAGCGGATGACGCCGGAGCGATCGATCACGAACACGCCGGGCATCTGGCGGTAGTCGTCGCCGGAGAGCTTCGCTGCGTCGACGTCCCGGGTGAGCAGCGCCCGTGCGTAGCGCAGGATCAGCTGCGGCCCGAACAGCTGGCGGTTGTTCCCGCGCTCCAGGCCGTACGCGCGGTAGGCGTCCTGCGTGGGGTCGGACAGGCATTCGAACGGGACGTGGCGCTCGTCGCAGAACAGCTGCGCGCGGGTGTGGGGACCGAGCGCGATCAGGCTGATCGTCGCCCCGGCCTCGGCGAACCGCTCACGGTCGTCGCGCAACTGCACGACGTGCTCCTGGCAGAACGTTCAGCCGAAGTGCCGGAGGAACACCGCCACGAGCGGCTTGCGCTTCCACCGGGCCGAGAGCCGCACGTGACGGCCGTTCTTGTTGAACAGCACGACGTCGGGCGCGTCGTCGCCCGCGCGGGGTCGGTTGGCCATGTCGCCGGGAAGGATATCGGTGCGGCGTCAGCTCGCCGCTTGGACCTTGGCGGGGCTCTTCGCTTCGTCGGCGGACGACGGGACCTCGGGCGGGCCGGCCGCCATCGCGACGCGGCGGCGCGAGGGCATCCGCGTCACCACCAGCCCGGCCACCACCATGAGACCGCCCACGATCTGCTCGGGGTGCAGCGTCTCGCCGAGGAAGATCACGGCGAGCACGGCGGCCACGACCGGTACCGCGAACCCGTACACGGTCGTCCGCGCGATCCCCCGCTTGTGGATGGCCCAGTTCCACAGCGCATAGGCGAGGTACACGGGGCCGACGATCGCGAAGACCATGATCAGCCAGTCGGTCGCGGTGAGCGCGCCCCAGTCCTGGCGAACGGCGGCCGGGAGCCCCACCAGCGCGACCAGGCCACCGCCGACGGCGAGCGTGT
>DATLUW010000670.1:0-3380 GCA_035577825.1 Actinomycetota bacterium
CCCGGCCACCACCTCCTCGAGTCGTTCGCGGAACTCCTCGGCCGGCGCGTCGCGGTCGAGGCCGAGCTCGCGGCGGAGCATCTCGGCGATCGGGGCGAACGCCGGGTCCTCCTCGTAGTCGCCGGAGCGGCCCTGCATGACCTTCACGTCGGAGGGCAGCTGCACGAGGAACTCGTCGACCAGGCGGGACTTGCCGATGCCAGGTTCGCCGAGGACGGTTGCCAGCGCGGCGTGCGAGGACTCGCGGACGCGGTCGAACGTCTGCTCCAGCAGCCCGAGCTCCGCGCGGCGGCCGACCAGCGGGATCGTCCGACGGTGCATCCGCGGCGCGAGCGCGGTCACCGGCCAGCCGTGGACCGGACCGCCGAATCCCTTCGCCGCGACGTCGCGCTCCGCGTCGAACGCCACCGCGTGGCGGACGAGCTGCCGCGTGGTCTCGCCGATCAGGACCTCGCCGGGCTCGGCCGCCTGCTGCAGCCTTGCCGCCAGGTTGACCGTGGCGCCTGAGATCAGCGGGCGGGTCGACGCTCCCGACCAGCCGGTCGCCTCCGGCCCCGCCGCGACCGGGCCCGAGTTGATCCCGATGTGGACCCGGAGCGGGACCGGCAGCGCGAGCCGCTCCCCGAGCCGTACCGTCCGGTCACGGATGAACAGCGCCGCCCGCACCGCCCGCAGTGCATCGTCCTCGTGCGCGTGCGGCACGCCGAACACCGCCAGCACGGCGTCGCCGATGAACTTCTCGGCCCGGCCCCTGAGCGAGGTGAGCTCGCGTTCGACCATCTGGAAGAACGCGGCCATGACCTCGGAGAACCGCTCCGGGTCGAGCATCGCCGCCAGCTCGGTCGACCGAACCACGTCGGCGAACAGCACCGTGACGACCTTCCGTTCGGTGATCCCGGTCTGCCCGGGGACGGCCGTAGCCAGCTCGCCGGTGTCGGCGTCAATCGGTCCGACCGGCGCGCCGCACGTCGGGCAGAACCTGGCGCCCGCAGGCAGCGGGTTCCCACACCAATCGCAGAGTTCCACCCGGTCAGCATACGAAGCCCCACCGACGCGTCCGAACCGGCTAGCGGCGGACGTATTCGATGAGCTGTACGGTGTTGCCGTCGGGGTCGGTGAACGACCGGAAGCGGGCGAACCCGGCGACCTCGCCGAGGTGGTCGCCGAACACCACACCCTTCTCCTGCAGGGACTGCACGGCGGTGTCGAGGTCATCCACGCGGAACACCGCCGTGGCCCCGCCGGCGGGGGGCATGTGCCCCTCGACCGCACCGTGCAGCGCGAACGCGACCGGCCCCGCGTCGAATTGCGCCCACTGGTCGCCCTCCTGGCGGACGAGCCGCAGTCCCACCACGTCGCGGTAGAAGGCCACCGAACGGTCCATGTCGCGGGTCCAGTAGTACACGTGGTCGAGCGGGCGGGACGGTGCCTCGTCGGTCATGCCCGAGTTGTAGCACGCGCGGCGGGAGCGCCACACGCGAGTCGGGGGCGGAACCGCTGGCGGGCGCGGTCCCGCCCCGTATCGGGAGCAGCCCTGCGAGCCCCTAGTGGACGGACACCTTCGCGTAGCCGAGCACCACATCAGTGCCGATCGGAATGTCCGGATTGTCCTCGAGCACCTGCAGGTGGAGCATCCGCACGATCACGAAGTTCCTGCCCGTCGTCACCTCGTACAGGGTGGCCTTGCCGAGCCCCGGGATCTCCACCACCGTGTTCGGCGGCGGGTTGCCGGACTGTCCCTGCCCCTGGATCACGAGGTTCCCGAAGCTCGAACCGCTCGAGTCGAGCGTGATCTGGCCGCCCTTGCGTTCGATCTTCACGTCGGCCTTGATCAGGTCGGCCGTGATCTGCCCGTTGCCGAGGTCGACGTTCGCGATCTGCGAGGACGTCTCGCCGTTCGACACGAGCAGGCCGACGGTGCCGACCGCCTTGTTCGTGATGGTGCCGAGGTCGATCGGGGCCGGCAGGTGCGACGCGGCGCCGCTCTGCTGGATGACCTTGCCGTTCGTGCCCGGGCAGGGCAGGTAGGTCGTGAACGACGGCCCGGATTCGACCGAGTCGCCGACCGCGACGCGCGAGCCCCACGCCCGTCCGCCGAGCGGCCCACCGGAGCGCCCGAGGCCGCTCCGCGCGTGGCCGATCACGATCCGCGTTCCGACCGGGATGCCCTGGTCGTTCGGACGGAGGATCTCGACGAGGACGGCGTTGTTCCACTGCGTCGCGGCGCCGTCGTGGGTGAAGTGGCCCGTGTCGAACAGCACGACCTTGCCGAGCCCCGGCAGCGGGATCTCCTGGTGCTGGGCGGGCTGGCCGACGTCCTGGCCGTTGATCACGAGGTGGCCGAACAGCGAACCGTCCGTCGAGTACGAGTACACCCCGTTCTTCCGGGTGACCGAGCTGACGGCCTTGATCGTCTCGGCCCGGACGACGCCGCCGGCGATCGAGAGGTTGTGGATCACCGAGGTCGTACGGGCGGTCACCGAGCCGTCGTCCCCTGCGAGCGACTGGGCAGTGTCCACCACGGCGCCCGTGTCGAAGATGTTCTGCGGCGCGTGCACCGCGGCGACCTCGTTGTGATACGTCTTGCCCGGGACCGTCACGCAGGACAGGGTCGCCGGGGCGCTGTGGCCCGAGCGGATGCCCTGGTGTTGCTTGACGACGGTCCCCCAGGCGTCGCCCCGGAAGATGACCTCCGAGAATCCGCCCGCGCCGGCCGGCCCTGTCGGAAGGCCGAGGGCGAGCACGAGCGCGAGCGCCGCCGGGATACCCAGACGGAGACTTCGACGATGCTTCGTCGGGACGGACATGGCGAGGCGAACCTCCCACATGCGGGCTTGACGGATCGATCCCCCTCGGCGCGTTCGCGCGCGGCCCCCCGCACGTCCAGACCGTCGGCTCTCGCGCACCTCGGCCGCGAGCGGGCAATTCGAGCCCGATCCACGTGGCCGATCGATTCCCGGGCGCCGCTCACCCGAAACGTGCGGTCCGGCGAAATGGTCCTGCAGGGTCCCCCGTCCGGACGCGCGACCACTCACCGGACCGGTGCCGCGGGTTCGGTTCGGGAAGGGCGGGGGCTCGTCAGGCGTCGGGCGGGCCGATTCCCGGGTAGTAGGCGTCGAGCGGCGGCAGCATGTGCGCGGCGATCGCCCGGAACACCCGTCCGGTAGGCGTGTCCGGCAGATCGGCGGGATCCGACGGGAGCGGCACGTCCACCCGCGCCATCGGTCCCTCGTGGTGGACCGTGGCGCCGAGCCCGGTGAACAGCTCCTGCACGGCGACGTTCTCCTCGAGGATGTAGCCACGGAACGCCCGGATCCCGTGGGCGACCGCCGACAGGCCGAGCACTCCGAGCAGGATCGACCCGAGCCCGAGCCCCTGGT
>DATLUW010000671.1:0-2032 GCA_035577825.1 Actinomycetota bacterium
TCGCTCTCGAGGCAGGTGAGCTGTACAGAGCGATCTCGAAGCTCCCCGACGACTATCGCGACGTGCTCGTGGCGGTGGACGTCACAGGCCTCTCCTACAAGGAGGCGGCCCAGGCCTTGCGGATCCGGGAAGGGACCGTGATGAGCCGCCTTTACCGGGCGCGGCAGCAGGTCATCCGCAGAGTCGAGGGCGGCTCCACATGAAGGCCGCCGGCGCCGAGTGTCAGCCGGGCGGCTCGGCCGTTCCGACGAGCACCTTCTCGCCGGAGGAAGCCTGGTCGCCGTTCGCCAGCTCGCGCGTGACCGTGAGCGTCCGGAACGACTTGGGTGAGACACCGGCCCAGAGCGTGACGTTCGTGCCCTGGTTGAACGTCCCGATCGGGACGAGAACTCCGGCGCCGTTGCGGAGCCACGCTTCGTAGAAGCGCCCGCGGTCGAGGCGGGGAAGCCCCGAGGCGTGGAGGTGGATCCTCCAGCCGGACGACGTCTTGGTCAGCGTCGCCTGACCGCTCGCCCCGGGGAGGGCAGGCGTTGCTCCGAGGGCCGCCTGGAACTGCTGCCCGGACGTGCCCGACCGGAAGACGATCAACCCGAGCGCGACCGCGCCAGCGACGGCCGCCGCCGCCACGCCGGCAACCAGCACGCGGCGCGGCTTACGCGCGGAACGCGCCCGTCGTTGCGCTTCGATGCGCGCGCGCAGGGCGTCCGGCGCCTTCACGTCGGCCGCTGCGGACTGAGCGAGTGCGACCGCGCGCTGCTGCTCGGCCAGGCGGTCGGCGAGCTCCTCCGACGCAGCGACCCGTTCCTCGAGCTCGCCGCGACGGTCCGCCGGCAGCGACCCGTCCGCCAACGCGGCCAACTCGGCGACCTCGTGGCCGTCTGCTTCGTCGCGTGGGGGGCCTCTCAGAGGCACGGCACGTCCAACGGTAGCTCCCTGCCGGAGCAGAGACGCGGGTTCGCGGGGGTGAACAAGAAGGGGATCACACCTTCAATGACCCCGTGCAGCCGGGTGTATTCCCGCGCGATCGCGCGAAATGCGGCGGCGGGAATAGGGAGCGCCGAGCGGTGTCTCTAGCAGTCGACAGGTCAACGACTTCGGAGGACACCACCATGAAGACCATCCGAGTTACAGAACGGCGCAAGGCCCGGCCGACGCGGGGAGGCGCGCGTCTGGCGCGTGTGCTCGCGCTTGCCATGATCGTGCTGGCCGCGGCCGTGCAAGCAGTCTCGGCAGGCGCCGCGCCTCGCAGCGGGGCGCTCGTCAGGCTCCACCAGAGCAGCCTCGGCCGGATCCTCGCCGACTCGCACGGCAGGACGCTCTACCTGTGGGCGCACGACAAGCACCACAGGAGCAGCTGCTACGGCGCATGCGCCGTCTACTGGCCGGCGATCACCACCCACGGCAAGCCGCAGGCGGCCGGCGGGGCACGGAAGGCGCTGCTTGGCACCACCCGGCGCAGGGACGGTCGGCTGCAGATCACCTACCGCGGCCACCCGCTCTATCGCTTCGCAGGGGACACGAAAGCCGGCGAGACCTCGGGCGAGGGGCTCACCGACTTCGGCGGCCGGTGGGACCCGGTCTCGGCTGCGGGCCTCGCTGTCCAGAAGAGCCCGATGCACTCCCGGCACTTCCAGCGGCCGAAGCTCGTCCACGGGATCTTGCAGATCGAGGGCACGTTCTTCGCCGACAAGCTCGCCCTGCGCCTGAAGGCCGGCGATCCCCAGAGCCTCCAGGTCGACGTCCGGGACGACGGTTCTGCCGACTTCAGCTTCGATCGCAAGAAGATCGCGAAGATCGCCGTGCTGACGAGAAACGGCGACGACTTCGTACGCATCGACGAGAGCAACGGCGTCTTCACCGACACGATCCCGACGACGATCGACGGCGGCCCGGGCAATGACACGATCGCCGGAGGTTCCGGAAACGAGACGCTGATCGGCGGCGACGGCAACGACGTGATCGACGGCAACAAGGGCAGCGACACCGCCTTGATGGGCGCCGGCGACGACGTCTTCGTCTGGGATCCAGGCGA
>DATLUW010000672.1:0-6950 GCA_035577825.1 Actinomycetota bacterium
CGTTCGCGTGGCGCGGGACCGACTGCCCGGTTCGCGCGAGGCGTTCGATGAGGTCCGCCGCCCGGTGGGTGCCCGGGTTCGCCCTGATCCGCTCGCCGGCGCGGGCGAGGCGGTCGCGGGCCGCGGCGTCGGACAGCAGCCCGTCGATGGCCCCGGACAGCTCGCCCGGTTCGCAGGTCCAGGGGTCGAGGCGGCGGCCGAACCCCAGCTCGTCCATCCGCTGGGCGTTGTCGTACTGATCCCAGAAGAGCGGCAGGACAACCATCGGCAGGCCGTGGTGCAGGCTCTCGGTCACGGTGTTGTTCCCGCCGTGGGTGATGACGAGGTCGACTCGCGGCAGAATCGCCGGCTGCGGCACGAACTCCTCGCCCCACATGTTGTCCGCCAGCTCGATCTGGCCGGCCTGGGGGCCCTTGCTCACGACGTACCGGTGCGGCGTCTCCGCGAGGATCGCAATGAGCCGGTCCATCAACCCAACGTCGGCCGAACCGAGCGACCCCAGGCTGAAGTACACGAGCGCGCCGTCGCCCCGGAGGCCGTCCGGCAGCTCGAACTCCGCCGCCGGCCGCCGCACGCAGGCGTCCAGCCGGTGCCATGTCGGGCCGAGCGGCGCCGATCGCCGGTAGTCGGCCTCCTCCGGATATAGGAACAGGTTGAGGAACGGCGACTCGACCATGAACTCGTGGTCGGGGAGCGGCGGACTGCCGTTCGCCTCGACGAAGGCGGCGAACCCGCTCCACAGGTCGCCGTGGGTCCGCCGGAACTCGGCCCGGAACTCCTCCCATCCGGTCGGATCGTCCGTGGCGTAGCCCGAGAACACCGGCGGGAGCGCCGGGTCGCCCATCTCGAGCGGGTTGCACGACACGATCCGCGCCCACGGCCGGCCCGACGCCGCCACCGCCGGGAACCACACCACGTTGTCCTCGACGATCGCGTCCGGGCGGAGGTCGTCGAAGATCTCCGCGAGGCGGTCGTTCACGTAGCGCGACCCGTCGACGAGCGCGGTCCACGTCGGCAGCAGGAACGTCTCGAGCTGTTCGATCGTGGGCTTGCGGAACTCCGGCGCCGTGTCGCGGATGAAGTCCTTCCAGAACTGCCCGGGCTCCTCGGGCACCTCGGGCGCGGGCGCGAGCCGCATCAGCGCCTCCTCGAACCCCTGCGACTCGAGCGTCCCCGCGAACGACTCCTCGACGACGAACACCACCCGCACGCCCCGCTCGGCGAGGACCTGGGCGATCCCGACGCAGTTGTTCGTGGGGCCGTACGCCCCCTCCGGAAAGAACACGACCGTCGGCCGCCGTTCGCTCATCGACCCTCCCGCACCCGTGGTCGGCGAATGGTCCCCGATGGCCGGCCGCCCGGTCAACGCGGGGCGGGTCGGCCGAACGAGATCTGCGTACCGTCCGGCGACCACTCCGGCGCCGAAGCATTCGCGATCAGGAGCCTGAGGCCGGGCGGAATCGACGACCTGTCGGGCCCTGGATTCCCGGGCGGAAGCAATGCAAGAATTCGGCGTGCGACGCGTCCTCGCATCGATGCTCGCCGTCACCATCCTGGTGGTGATGGGGGGATCACCGGCCCAGGCGTCCCCATGGGTCAACGCGCGCTGGACGCTCGGCGGCTCCGGGGACGAGCAGAGCCGGTTGGTCGACGTCTCGATGTCGCCGAACGGAACCGTCGTCGAGGCGCACATCATCACCCTGTTGCCGAGCGGCAACCGCGCGGTCGCGATGTCGATTCGACCGCCGGGCGGGCCCCCCGGAGCCGAGGTCACGCTTCCTGCGGGCGGGGTGCCGGGGCCGATCACGTGGCTCTCGAGCGCGGTCGACAACCTCGGATACGGCGCGGTTGCCTGGGACGACGGCGGCCAGACCCTCGAGCTGGCCGTCCGGGCGCCGGGTGGCGATTTCGCCATCGTCGCCGGACCGGATCAGTTCCCGGGCAGGTACGTGACCCCCGCCGTCGGGCTCGCCGCGGACGGCACGGCGACCGTGGCGTTCGGCGTGTACCGGGCGACCGGGCCGATCGAGACCGTCGGACTGGTCGCCCGGCGTTCGCCGGGCGGGACCTGGAGCACGCCCCAGCACCTCGAGTCGAGCATGATCCCGGCCGGGGACGACACCTACGTGTGCGACTTCGGTCTCGCCGTCGCGCCGAACGGCCACGCAGCGATCGCGTTCGTTCATCGCCCGCTGGCGGGCGGCGGGGCGTTCGACGCCACGGTTGGGGAGCGCGCCGGGGCGACGGATTCGTTCACCCTGCACGCCGTCTCGAGCTCGAACGGATACGCGGCCCCGAGCGCAGCCGTGAGCTCCGCGGGAGCCGGTGTCGGGGCCTGGCGCCTCGGGGACCAGGTGGAGTTCGTGCGGGTCCCGGTGCCGACGTCGACCGCGTCCGCGAGCCCGATCGACAGCCCGGGCGCGGACGCCGTCGCCACGGGGCCGCAGACCACGATGGGGGCCTCCGGCGAGGCCCTCGTGGTGTGGTCGAGCACCGACTTCCAGGCCTACTGGTCCCGGATCGACTCCTTGGGGACGGCGAGCTCCCCCCTCGAGCTGACCTTCAACGCTGGGACGATCCTCGCGCCGGACGTCGCGGCGGATCCCAAGGGTCGCGCGTTCGCCGTGGCGCGGGACGGGAGCAGCCATCTGGTCGTGTTCCGCCGTTCGCCGGGAAAGGCGTTCGGCAAGGGGACCGATCTCGGGAGCAGCGACGAGCAGCCGGACACCCAGCGCGTGGCGGTGGACAACGCCGGCGACGGCGTCATTCTCTGGTCCGAGGTCCCGGTTCCGATCACTACCCTGACCTACTCCCCGCGTATCCGCGGATACGACGGCGCCGCGCCCCACATCGCGTCGATGACGTGGCCGAAGACCCTCGTGAAGGGGAAGAAGGGATCCTTCTCGGCCGGAGCGAAGGACGTTTGGGGGCCGGTGACCGTTCGCTGGGAGTTCGGCGACGGTGCGACGGCCGCGGGACCGTCGGTGACCCACGCGTACCAGACATCGGGTTGGTTCCACGCGACGGTGAAGGTGCGGGACGCGACCGGCCTCACCACGAACCGAACCGTCTCCGTCCACGTGACCCCGACCTGACGGCGCGTTCGATGGATGCCCCGCAAGATCGGTCGAGCGCTGAGGAGCGCCTCGGGTCGGGATCGTGTCCGGGTCGAGTTGCCGGGCGGCAGAGCTCCACGGAGACGCGCTCGCGCTGCAGCGCGAGCAGCTGGACGACGCCGCGCTCGAGCGGGCCTGGGCGCGGGGCCGGCTGCTCTCCGAGGACGGGGCCGTCGCGCTGGCCCTCGGCCGGCCGAACGCCGGCGGTTGAGGTCCGGTTGACAGGCCGTCGACGCGAGAGGACCCTGGGGACCGGACATCGGGCTGCCCGCACGGGGAGGGGACGCGGTTGCGCGTCTCGCATCGCGGATCTGACCGGAGGGGGCATTCGCGCCTGCGCCGGAGCGGCCGATCCACCACGCAACCTCGTGGGCGGGCGACGCGGCGGCGATCGACGGTGGCGGTCGTCGCGGCCGTGGTCTGCGGGTTGGTCACCCCGAGTGCGGGCTCGGCGGCCGCGCTGCCCGACCTCGTCGTCTCGGCCCTGACGACCACGGCGACCCAGGTGACCCGGGGCCATTCGTTTCCCGTCACGGTCACGACGAAGAACCAGGGCGCAGGGCCCGCGGCGGCTTCGACCACCAGATTCTTCCTGTCGCTCGACACGGTCCGAGGACCGGGTGACGGGCGGCTGGCGCAGGTCCGCCCGGTCGCCAAGCTGGGACCCGGGGCCTCCACGAAGGCGACGCTCTCGCTGCGGCCGGCGCCTGCCGCACCGGCCGGCTTCTTCTACGTCGTCGCCTGCGCGGACGACCTCAAGGCGGTTGCGGAGAAGAACGAGCAGAACAACTGCCGCGCCACGGCGGACCGGGTGCAGGTCGTCGGGGGATCGACGTCGATCGAACTCATCGACGATTCGCTCGCACACCGCCTGATCACCTCCGATCAGGCCCTCAGGTACCGGGTCTTCGCCGCGTTCGGCGACTCGCGGCTCCCCGCCGCGTACCACGGTGACGACGCATCCGTGGTCGACGAAAGCGAAGCGGTCGCGCGGGCGGCGGCCGCGTTCGATTCGGCGTCGCCGCAGACCAAGGCGATCCTGATGCCGTTCCTCAGGGCCCCGGCCTACCCCAACACGTGGGAGAACCTGGCCACCGCCCCGAAGCCGCCCACACACGAGGTCGCCACGATGCCGGTTCCCCGCCTGCCGACGGTCCGCCGCGACCCCGTCCCGCAACCTTCGACCCTCGGCGAACCGGGGTGGGAGTACTACCAACATCCCAAGGGCGTTCGCATCTGGTACCGCAAGGCGGACCAGCACATGCAGTCGTTCGCCCGGCTCGTGTTCTTCTCCATCGACGACGTGTGGAAGCTCACCACGCTCATGGCGCGCACGCCGGGGTCCGATGCCGGTCCACACCCGTTCGTCGACGCCCAGGGGAATCCCCAGGACTGGGGCGACGGTGGGAGCGGGGATCTGGACATCTACTTCGCCGACATGGCCAAGCCGGCGGTCACCCAGGCCTATCCACCGGCGTGCACGGACACGCCGTCGTTCATCGTGATGGACCCGAACATCGACTACCTCGCCGACACCAGCAGGGTGATCCACATCGTCGCCCACGAGTTCATGCACGTGCTCCAGTTCCGGTTCGACTACGCGCACGCATGCGACGAGTACACGAAGCTGGACGAGGCGACCGCGCAGTGGGCGATCGACTACGTCTCGCCGCACAACGACAACGAGCACAAGACGGACGCGTTCCTCCCGAACCCGAGCGCGCCGCTGTGGGACCAGAGCTACGACGGATGGCCGTTCGAACAGTTCCTCGCCCACACGATCGGGCCGGGCATGATCGGGCAGATCTACGCGCACACCGAGAGCAGCGGACCGTGGGAGGCGGTGAACGCCGCGCTCCCGGGCGGCCTGGCCGAGCAATGGCCGAAGTTCGCCGTCAAGGCGTGGAATCAGCCGCCGGAGACCGACTCGTTCGCGACCTGGGACTCGCTCAAGGACCAACCGGTGGTGCACTCGTCGAAGCTCATCAAGCTCGGCACCAGGGAGAGCGCGCTGTTCCCGGTTCCGGTCACCGTCGGCGCGCTGACCCGTGAGTACGACGTCGCGAACATCGCCGACGACGTCCACCTGCTCGAGTTCCACAATCTGCTGGTCGGGCTGCCGGGTGCGGGCATCCACGCCTTGATCCAGCTCAAGAACGGCACCTGGAAGCCGCCCGCCGACTGGACGAACGAGCAGATCGTCACGTTCTGCAAGGACAACCCCGACGAGAACGTGAAGAAGATCGTGCTGATCACGACCGACAGCACCTTCGCCGACCTCGGCCACCAGGTCTCCCCGGACCTCGAATACCACGCGTTCAACCGGTGCCAGGACCAGCCGAACCTGGACGGGACGTTCACCTGGACCGAGCACAGCACGATGACGTCCTCGAGCCCGATCTTCGACGAGGTGCAGCACATCACCAACGAGGGGTCGGCCGTCTTCCACCTCGTTCCGATCGACCCCGGATCCGGCGGGTACGCCGTGGAGGACAGCGGCGAGTCGACGTTCACGTACACGTACTCGATGGACGACGTCTCCCACGAGCACGGGTCGAACTACTCGTGTACGGACACCACCACGGAATCCGCGAGCGCGAGCGGCAAGTTCTCGACGTACGAGGGCCCGTTCGGGGTGGGAGGGCTCGGCGCGGAGATCCTGCCGAACCCCTCGCTGAACTCGGAGACGGACGTGATCGCGATCACGTTCTACATCGGGGTCGTCGTCGACATCCACAACGAGGGAACGGGCACCCCCTCGGATACCTGCGACTTCGTGTTCGACGATCAGCGGGACGACAGCGGGCCGATCATCGACTTCCTGCAGTTCAAGTGCGAGCCGCCCGACGTCGCCAACGGCCCGTACTCCGCCGAGTTCGAGGGGAAATGGCACAACGACACGCGAACGTTCGAATTCGCGTGCAGCCAGGACAAGACCGACGTCGGCACGACGGGGAACCTGACGCTCACCGGCCAGCTCGTCGCGAGCTCGTAGCGACTCCCGAGGCGCGTTGATTGCTCATCGACCCGGCGCCGCCGGTGCCTCGCTCGCTGTGGTCATTTCGGGGGATTGACCTCGCCGCCCGCGTTCGATAGGCCTCGCATTGACGCCAGAGGTCCGATCCGAGGGCGGGACCGGGCGACCGACGGAAGGAGGCGCCATGGAGCGGCACGGTTCCGAGACGTACTACGTCATCGGTGAAGGGCTGCTGGGTGAGAGCGTCGGCGGCCGGGTGTCGGCGGCCGACGCGAAGACACCGACGGTCCCGCCCTTCCGGTTCTCGCGCATGGGTCCGATCGGGACCGGTCGGCAGCTCACCGACGCCGTGCGGAAGACGGTTGCCGCCGCGATGACCCAGGGCGGCGGCGGGGCCTCGCAGATCCCGGCCGGGTTCACCTATCTCGGGCAGTTCGCCGACCACGACCTGACGTTCGACAAGACGACCGTGATGCTCGGACAGAACGTCACGCCCGCGGATCTGCTCCAAGGTCGTTCGCCGAGCCTCGACCTCGACTCGCTCTACGGGGCCGGACCGGCGGACCCGGGTTCGGCGATGTTCTACGAGTCCGACGGACTCCATCTGAAGGTGGGCCGGACCGACGCGGCCGACGGCTTCCCGGCGATGGACGGGTTCGACCTCCCGCGCGGCGCGGGGTCGACCGTGGCGGCCAAGCGGACGGCGATCATCCCGGACCCCCGGAACGACGAGAACCTGGCCGTCGCGCAGACCCACTGCGCGTTCATCCGGTTCCACAACCGGGTCGCGGACACGCTGCCGGCGTCGGTTCCCGCGGGGAACCGGTTCGCCAAGGCCCGCGAGATCGTCACCAAGC
>DATLUW010000673.1:0-7066 GCA_035577825.1 Actinomycetota bacterium
TACGAGATCGACAAGGCCGTGCTCCAGGCAGCCGGCGGCCCGACCCTGTTCATCGTGGGGAAGGACGACACCGACGCATTCGACGCGTACCAGGAGTGGCTGCCGGCGGCGCCGAGCCCCAAGCAGGGGCTGGTGCTCGACACGGACACGCGCGGGACGTTCCTGTTCGATCCGATCTTGCCGACCGACATCCCGCTGCAGCACAAGGCGTTCGCCGCGGTCGAGGACTTCCTCAAGGCGAACGACTGACCCGCTGCCGGTGCGCGCGGAGGACTGGGCGAGCGGGAACCGGGGTACGATCGCCGATGGCCTGGGTGAGGGCCGATCGGGGACGGCGTGGGCGCAGCGCGGCGGATCGAGACCCTCCGGGCCCTGGCGGGCACCTTGGTGCCGGCCGGGGGTCATGACGAGGTCACCGCCGCGCTCCCCGCCGGCGATGCCGTTCCCGCCGCCGAACGCGCTGCCGAGCTGATCGACCGATTGCCCTGGACGCTCCGCCGCGCCGTCGACGCGCAGCTCGCGTTCCTCGAACGTCTCCCGATGGTCAGCCGGCGCCGGCTGCCGTTCTCGCGCCTGCCGGCGGAGGGCCGGGATCGCGTGGTCGCCCGCCTGGAACGGCTCCCCGGTTCGCTCGCGGAGGCGACGACGGCCCTCGAGCTGCTGATGGTGCTCGCGTACACGGGGACGCCCGATGTGGCCGCGGCGCTGGGCGTGGATCGGGGCCAGCTCATCCCGCTCACGCAGCCGCTCCCGCCTGCCGCCCGTCTGCCGGTTCGCGACGGGGCCGGGCTCGCCGGGCTCGACGAGGAGTTCGACGTCGTGATCGTGGGCTCCGGCGCCGGCGGCGCGCCGGTCGCCCGAGAGCTGGCCCGCGCCGGTTGGTCGGTGGCCATCCTCGAGGAGGGGCGCGCCGTCACCCGCGACGACTTCACGGGGCCCGAGATCGACCGAATGCCGCTGCTGTGGCGCGACGGCGCGGCGACGTTCACCGTGGGGCGGCCGTCCATCCTCATGCCGCTCGGGCGCGTGGTCGGCGGCAGTACCGTCGGGAACTCAGGCACCTGCTTCCGCACGCCGGACCACGTGGTCGCCGCATGGCGCGACCGTCACGGCGCCGAGATCGATCCCGACGAGCTGGGGCCGTTCTACGAGGACGCCGAGCGAACGATCGGCGTCGCGCCGGTCCCGTGGAAGGTCATGGGGAACAACGGCCTGACCGTCCACCGGGGCGCGGAGGCGCTTGGACTGCGCGGCCGCCCGCTCGATCGCAACGCGAGCGGCTGCCGGGGCTCGGGCGTATGCACGGCCGGCTGTCCGGTCGACGGCAAGCGCGGCGTCCACCTCAACTACCTGCCGCAGGCCGCCCGGGCGGGGGCGACGATCTTCTCCGGCCTCCGGGCGGTGCGGGTGCTGCTTGACCGAGGTCGGGCGGTCGCCGTTCGCGGGGTCGTGCTCGACGCCGGAGGCCGCCCCGGCGCACCGTTCACGCTGCGGGCGCGCCGTGCGGTCGTGGTCGCCGCCGGCGCGCCGCTGACCCCGCCGCTGCTCCGGCGGAGCGGCCTGCGCATTCCCGGCCTCGGCCGGAACCTCAGCATCCACCCGGCGGGCGCGGTGGCCGGGCTGTTCGACGAGGAGATCCACGGCTGGCGCGGCGTCATGCAGAGCTACGGCATCGAGGACATGGCCGACCGGGGGGTGATGTTCGAGGCGACGTTCCCGCCGCCCGGGCTGGGATACGCGGAGTCGGGCCTCGGCCTCCCCGGCCTCGAGCGCAAGAAGATGCTCGCGTCCATCGGGCGAACCGCGGTGCTCGGACTGCTCGTGTCGGACGCCGGGCGCGGGCGGGTCACGGACCTCGGCGCCGGCCGGACCCCGCTCATGACCTATTCGCTCGGCGAGCACGACGCCCGCCGGATGCTCGACGGGATGCTCCTGGCGTCGAAGGTCCTGTTCGCCGCCGGCGCGAAGGAGGTCCACCCGATGGTGGCCGGCATGCCGGGGCTGCGTTCGCCGGACGAGGCGACGGCGGCCCTCGAACGGAACATCTCGCCCGGCGCGCTACGGCTCACGGCGTACCACCCGATGGGAACGGCCGCCATGGGCGAACGCGGCGTCGTCGACGGATTCGGCCGGGTGCGCGCCGCCGAGCGGCTGGTCGTTCCCGACGCGAGTGTGTTCCCGACCTCGCTCGGCGTGAACCCGCAGGTCACGATCATGGCGTTCGCGACGCGGGCAGCCAGGCGGATGGCGGACGAATGGTGACGACAGCGCCGCCACGCGCGGCCCGCGTATGCTCCCGAACGGTGACCGCCCGATGATCCCCTATGACAGCTTCCTGCTCGACCCGCCCATGCTGTTCTCCTCGGGCTGGCTCACGGCGAGGATCACGAAGCGCATGACGCCCGAGCACCGACGGTCGGCCCGCCGCGCGCTCGGGGTCGGGACGGTCGGCATCTTCTGGGCGACGTCGGTCTCGCTGTACCTCAACCGTGAGTGGACCCGCTGGATCTGGGAGATGTGCCGCGCCGAGTCCGGCCGCGACTGGATGCTGAACTCCGGCGTGTTCCACTTCGAGCACCGCAACCCGAGCACGAAGACCCACGTGATCTCCGCGGCGATCCTGGCGACCTACCCGACCTTCTTCGCTGCCGGTGTGAAGGCCGGCGCGCGTCGCGAACCGTAGGTGCGGGTCACCCTCGTCACGCGCGAGTACCCGCCCGAGGTGTACGGGGGCGCGGGCGTACACGTCGAATACCTGTCCCGCGAGCTCGCGGAGCGCGTCGACGTCTCCGTTCGGTGCTTCGGCGCCCCCCGCCCGCCGGACCCCCGCATCGACGTCCGCGCGGTGCCGACCCCGCCGGAGCTCGCGGGTTCGCCGCCGTTCGACGTGCTCGGCGTCGACCTCGCCGTCGCCGCGGAGGACACCGGCGCCGACCTCCTCCACAGCCACACCTGGTACGCGAACATGGCCGGCCACCTCGGCGGGCTCGCCCACCGCGTCCCGCACGTCATGACCTCGCACAGCCTCGAGCCCCTCCGCCCCTGGAAGGCCGAACAGCTCGGCGACGGCGGCTACGCGCTCTCCACCTGGTGCGAGCGAACGGCGATCGAGGCCGCCGACGCGGTGATCGCCGTCTCCGACGCCATGCGCGACGACGTCCTCCGGTGCTACCCGGCGGTCGACCCGGAGCGCGTCCGGGTGATCCACAACGGCATCGACGCCGACGAGTACCACCCGGTGGAGGCGACCCAGGCGCTCACCGACAACGGCGTCGATCCCGGCCGGCCGTTCGTCGTGTTCGTCGGCAGGATCACGCGGCAGAAGGGGATCGTCCACCTGGTGCGCGCAGCGCCGAGGATCGACCCGGCCGCGCAGATCGTGCTCCTGGCCGGCGCGCCGGACACCGAGGAGATCGGCCGCGAGATGGCCGCCGCCGTCGACGACGCCCGGGCCGAGCGCGACGGCATCCTGTGGATCGACCGCATGCTGCCGAAGGAGCAGGTCATCCAGTTCCTGTCGCACGCCGCGGTGTTCGTCTGCCCGTCGGTGTACGAGCCGCTCGGCATCGTGAACCTCGAGGCGATGGCCTGCGAGACCGCCGTCGTCGCGTCGGCCGTCGGCGGCATCCCCGAGGTGGTGGACGACCAGCGGACCGGGCTCCTCGTTCCCGTCGAGCTGCTTCCCGGCGGCGAGCCGGCCGACCCGGCGGGGTTCTCCGCGGACCTCGCTGCACGCATCGACGAGCTCCTCGCCGACGCCGGGCGGGCGGACGACATGGGCGCGGCCGGCCGCCGGCGCGTCCTCGCGGAGTTCACGTGGAGCGCCGTGGCCGACGGCACCGTAGAGCTGTATCGCCAAGTCGTCGCTGATCGCGGCTGACCCGCGAAAACCGCTACTCGGACCAGAAGGCGTTCACGACCGACTGGTTGAGCGGGTACTGCGTGATCTCCTGCACGATCCCGTCCTCGTCCAGTCGGAACAGGTGAATCTGGGAGTCGTCGAGGATCCGGCCGCGGCCGTTCCCGGTGACGTGCACGTAGGCGGCGACCCGCTCGTCGCTCGCCAGCACGTCGAGGATCTCGATCCGGAACGTCCCCCTGGAGTGCGTCATCGTCTGCAGGAAGAACATGGCGACCTCGTCCCAGCCCTTGTGGTCGCCGGACAGGACGCCGTGGTTCTCCGGCGTGTGCCACACGACGTCCGGCGCGAACATCTCCTGCACCTTCGCGAGGTCGCCCGACCCGAAGGCCTCGTAGCCCTCACGCACGATCCGCTCATTGCGCTCTGCCCGATCGCCCATCTCGATCCCTCCTTCTCGCCCGTCCGCCGGGGGAGTCCGGCGGCAACGAGGACGAGCGTCGGAACGGGGCGGACGCCGTCCCATCGATCGTTCGATCGATCTTTCCGGCCGCATCCGTGCGACGACCCATGGGTGAATGAGACGCTGCCGGACCCCGTGGGGCCGCTCGCCGACCCGGGGAGCAGGTCGACCCCGCCCGCCGTCGCGCGGCTCGCGACGGTCCGCCCGACCGACCGACCGATCTGCTGCATCAGGAGCACCTCCCCCGCGCGAACGGACGACCGCCGCAGCCTGCCCGTGCTCGATCTGCTCGGGGAGCCGTCCCGGCGCTCAGTCGTGCAGGAGGCCGTGTTCCATCGCGAACAGGGCCGCGGCTGCCCGGGTGCTGACGCCGAGCTTCTCGTAGATGTGCACGACGTGGGTGTGCGCCGTCGACGGGGAGATGAACAGCGCCCGGGCCACCTCGCGCTTGGACGCCCCGCGGGCGAGGACGCGCAGTACCTCGACCTCGCGGTCGGTGAGGCCGGCCGGCCAGGCGGCGCGAACCCGGGTGGCGTGGCCGGCCGCCTCCAGCACGGCGGCGACCGCCTGCGGATCGAGCGGCTCCTGCTGCAGGAGGCGCGCCGCCCGGTCGAGCCCGAACGCCGGCCGGTGGGGCCGGTCCTCGGTGAGGGCGGCGCACACGTCGGCGGCGGCCAGCACGCGGGCGCTCGCGCTCTGTTCGCCCGGCGTGGCCTGCCGGTGGTAGCCGCTCGCGTCGATGCGCTCGTGGTGCATGCCGGCGAGGCGGGCGAGCTGCTGCAGCGCCGGCGTCCGCGAAAGGATCCGTTCAGTGTGGTACGCGTGCAGCCGGACCTGCTCCCAGTCGGCCACGGTGAGCGGTCCCGGCCGGTCCCACACGCCGGTGGGGACGCCGGCCCGGCCGAGGTCGTGGAGCAGGCCGGCGCGCCGGAGCGCCGTCCGCTGTGCCGGCGACAGGCCCATCGCCTCGCCGGCGCCTTCCGCCAGCCGCGCGACGTGTCCGGAATGCCCGAGCAGAAACGTCGACTTGAGATCGGCCGCGTCCGCGAACGCCGCCGCCGCGTCGTCGATGCCGCGTTCGGAGACGAACCGCCGGGGTTCGGGTTCGAGCTCCAGGACGGCCGTCCAGGGGTCGTCGTCGACCGCGGCCAGCAGGTCGGCGCCCTCGCGCGCGAACGCATCGGCGATCCGGGGGTCGAGGGAGCGTCCCGACCACCGCCGCACGACGTCGACCGCGGCGTCCGGGCCGCCCGCGTCCGCGAACATCACGCCGGCGAAGGCCACGGCCGCGAACCGGGCGGGGAGCGCGACGCGTTCGCCCTTCACCCCGCGCGGCGACCCCTTGCCGTCCCACCGTTCGAAGATGTGCGCGAGCGCGCTGCCGACCGCGGGGTCGAGGTCGAGCCGACGGGCCATCAACGCGGCCACCTCGCAGTCGGCCTTCGCGCCGTGCGTGGCGATGCGCTTCGCGCGGGGGACCGCCGCGGCGACCGTCCGCGTCCGGGCCAGCGGCGTCGGGGCCGATCGCCCGAGCGCCAGCAGGAAGGTCGCGGCCTCGCGCGGATCGGTCGTGTCCAGCATGTCGGCCACCCGGCGGACCGCGACGTCGTCGCCCCCGAGCCCCTGCGCGTACTCGTGCGACGTGGCCGTGCACCCGACGAACCGCAGCAACGTCGTGTAGTACGCGTCGCGGACCTCGTCGTCCGACAGTCCCATCGAACGGGCCAGCCCGGCCGCGACCGCGCAGGCCCGCACGGCCTCCTCCGGCGAGTGGCCGCGCGCGAGATCGGTGACGAGCGAGAGCCCGGCCAGCAGCTCGGCCAGCCTCGTGCGCTCCTCGGCGCGGGTCCCTCCGGTCGGCATCGGGCGGAACGATACGGAAACGGACGGCCGAGGCCGCGTCGCCTCGCCCGCCGATCTTGACTTGCTCAATAGGATTCGTCCACCGGTGCCCGCTGGGGGTTCGCCGTTCGCGGCGAGAAAGGGAGGGAGGCATGAGCATCCGAAGGATGCGTCCGTCGGCATCAATGGTGGTGTCGATCGCGGCGCTCGTGATCTCGATGAGCGGGGTCGGCTACGCCGTCTCGCAGATCGGCACCGCCGACATCCAGAACGGCGCGGTGACCACACCGAAGCTGCACAACGGCGCGGTCACCAAGGCCAAGCTTCACGGCAATGCGGTCAACGGCTCGAAGGTGGTCGACAACTCGATCACCGGAAACGACGTCAACGAGTCGACGCTCGGCAACGTCCCGACGGCGGACAACGCGCTGTCACTGCAGGGATCCGAGCCGAGCGACTTCGAGCGGGCCGGGACGATCCTGTTCGGATCGGGGCCGATCAACGCCGGCACCCCCAGGCCATTGCTCTCGTCTCCGGTGTCGGGGGGTGTGGGAGTGAGCGTGGCGACAGACGGCGACGCCGACAGCGACGACCAGCTCCTCATCACGAACAACAACGGTTCGGGGAACCTCCTCGGCGTCTTCACGACCAGCGGCAGTCCCGGGACCCAGTTCACCCTCGCCGCCGGAGGCGCCACGGTGATCGGGCCGGCGATCACCGCAAACAACACCTTCCTCGAAACGATGATCACGTTCGCGGGAAGCCCCGATCGGTCGATCCTGGTGCGTTGCTGGTTCAAGACCCAGGCCGGCATTCCGACGGCGTTCTGCTGGGGGACCCAGGCGACGTAGGGACACCCTTGCGCGAGGGCCGCGCCCGTCGCCGTAACGGGCGCGGCCCTC
>DATLUW010000674.1:0-2881 GCA_035577825.1 Actinomycetota bacterium
GCCATCGCCGGGAACCAGCTGTTCCTCGTCTACCAGCCGAAGGTGGACATGAAGACCAGGGCGGTCGAGGGAACCGAGGCCCTCGTGCGATGGATGCACCCGAAGCGCGGGCTCGTTCCCCCCGGTGAGTTCATCCCGTACATCGAACACACCGCGCTGATCGCGCCGCTCACCGAGTGGGTCATCGCCGAGGCCGTGCGGCAGCTCGAGGTCTGGCGGCGGGCCGGGCTCGACCTGTCGGTGTCGATCAACGTGTCGGCCCGCCACTTCGACGTGCGGCGCGAACTGGAACGTGTGGCGCTCGAGGTCGACGGCATCCCCGCCGACCGGCTCGTCATCGAGATCACCGAGGGCAGCGTCATGGCCGACGTCGACGGGGCGACCGAGATCCTCCGGACGCTCCGGGACCAGGGCTTCGGGCTGTCGATGGACGACTTCGGGACCGGGTTCTCTTCGCTCTCGCGGCTGAAGGATCTCCCGCTCACGGAGCTGAAGATCGACCGGTCGTTCGTGGCGCAGATGGTCGAGGACCCGAACGCCGACGCGATCGTCCGGTCGACCATCGAGCTCGGGCGGAACCTCGGCCTCCACGTGGTGGCGGAGGGCGTGGAGACGACCGACCAGTGGGACCGGCTGGCTGACCTCGGGTGCGAGGCGGTCCAGGGGTTCCTGCTGAGCCGGGCGCTGCCTCCGAGCGAGCTCGAGGCGTGGGTCGGGGCGTGGGTCGCGGCCCGGAAGGCGCCCGAAGCAACGCGCTCTGACATCGGGCGCGTCCGGGTGTGACGACCCGGCGGGATCGCCACCCCAAGATGCGTTTGACGGCGTAACCGGCGGGTAAACCCTCGGCGCCGTCCCTGCCTCGGGGCGGAAGCGGTGGGCGCCCCGCGCCATGGCCGAGGGGGATGGATTGGCCCGAACGTTCGAATCCGCGATCGCAGCCGCTCGCCCTCGCCACGCCCCCGGGGGGATGGCATGAAGCACTCCCGGCTCGTCCCGCTCCTGGCCGTGTCCACGCTCCTGTTCGTCGCCGCTGCGCTGTGGGCGCCCGGCGGCGCGCACCGCGTCGGGCCGACGCTCGCGAACACCTCCGCGAACCACGGCGCCGCGCCGGCCGGCGACCCGAGCTCGTTGATCCCGCCGAGCGCCCGCGGCAGGGCCGGCGGAGCGAAGTTCGGGCAGCCGACCATCGTCGGCATCCAGGGCACCGGCTTCGAGGAGGACCTCCGGCTCGACAGCCAGGACCGCGTGTTCACGAGCGTTCCCGCCTCCTTGAGCAGCGGCACGTCGTGGATCTGGCGCTCGCAGGACCACGGGAAGACATTCAAGTGGATCCCGGCGGCGGCGCCGCTCACCGGCAAGCTCCCGACCTGCGCCGGCGGCGGCGATACCGAGCTCGGCGTCGACTCGGCCGACCACCTGTACTTCAACGACCTGACGCTGGTGAACTTCTCGACCGCCCGGTCCGACGACCACGGGCAGACGATGATCCCCGGCGACTGCCAGTCGGTGACGACCACGCCGGACGACCGCCAGTGGTACGCCTTCGACGGCGACCCGACGAATGGCGGCTCGATGTACCTCGTCTACGACATCGTCGGGCTCGGCCCGCCGCAGTGCGGGGCGTCGAACGGCAACAACACGCTCGTCATGGCGCGGTCGCCGGCCGACCCGACGCTCGGCGCGACGGCCGGGAACGTGTTCGCGCCCTCGCAGTTCGTGACCGACCCGACGCAGTGCGCCGAGGGCATCATGGGCAACGACGAGGTGAGCCCGACGACCCACCACATCTTCGTGGTGCACGACGACGCGCTGTTCCATTCGGTGTCGATGGGGCGGTGTGTCGCGGTGCCGTTCACCACCGACCCGCGCGGGCTCACGTGCACCGACCACCTGATCGCGAACCTCGGCGCAGGGTTCCGGACCGGCGGCTCGTTCCCAACGATGGCGATCGACAAGGCCGGGAACCTGTACGCGGTGTGGGAGCAGGCGCCCGTCAACGCGAGCGACCAGATCACCGGCGACACCATGCTGAAATGGTCGTCGTCGTCCGACGAGGGGAACCACTGGACGACGCCGGTCACCATCCCGACGCCCGGGTTGCACAACAACGTGATGGCGTGGCCGGCCGCGGGCGACCCGGGGCGTGTCGACATCGCGCTCGCGTCCATCGCCAAGAGGCTCAACGCCGAGTCGGTGCCGACGGCGCATGGGGGATTGCGGTGGTACCCGAGCACGATTCGGAAGGTCCTGCAGGCTGCCTGAGGGCGACAGGCGCGGGCTGAACGAGCTCAGCCCCGCAATGGCCGATGAGCCTCCAGGTCTCTCGGCGCTGGGATAGCTGCCAACCGAGTGGTCCGACGGCTACCGGGAGTCCACGGAGGGCTGGTCGGGAGCTTGCCAGTCGTCGTTTCCTGGGCCACGCGGCAATTCTGTTCGGCTCTTCCAGCGCTCGGAAGGGCAATGCGACGACACCTCCGAGCGACGGTCTCGACGACCCGGAAAAGACGGCGTGCACACGGCCAACTTGCGAGAACCGCAAGGTGCGTGGAAAGTGCGAAATGAGTCCATCTGGAGAGGGGAGACCTCATGCGCCTTCGAGGAGTGCTCGCGGTCGCGTTCACCGTCGCGCTCGTGATGTCGGCGGTGCCGGCCGAAGCGAGCGTGGCGATCAGGACCGTGGTCGCGTACAACCCAGCCGCGGGGGAGTTCCCGGAGGGGCTCGCCGTGGACAAGCGGGGGAACATCTACACGAGTCTGGTCGAGCCCGCCGGTGAGATCCGGGTGTTGCGTCCCAACGGTGCGCAGGCGGTCATCGCCCACTTCCCCGTGTCCGGCTTCGGGCCCCTGGGCCTCGCCGTCGACCCGCCGGGGAACCTGTTCG
>DATLUW010000675.1:0-12620 GCA_035577825.1 Actinomycetota bacterium
CCGACATGTTCACGATGACGCGGTCGTCGTCGAACGCCCGGATGGCGGTCGCGTCGCCGTCCTCGGTCTGCAGCCGCCACACGAACCCGGGCCAGCCGTCGGCCAGCGCGTTCACGGGCTCGAGACGGGCGACGAACTCGGCGAGCCGCGGCGAGTCGATCGGCGCGGCGAGCACCGCCACGTTGACCTGCGCGAGGTGCCAGCCGCCCCCGGTCACGCGCGGAGTATAGGCCCCGCCCGAACCGCGCTCCGAACCCGGATCCGTGCGTGATTGATTCGGTGAGCCAACGGGATTACGTTCGGCCTGCCCCGTCCGAGCGGAAAGGGAGGGTCATGCTCCAAGAGGATCGAGAGATCGTGCGGGAGGCGACCAGCTACTGGTGGCTCTTCCTGCTGTCCGGGATCCTGTGGATCCTGGTCGCATGGTTCGTGCTCCGGATGAACGTGACCTCCATCGCGACCGTCGGCGTGCTGCTCGGGGTCGTGTTCCTGCTCGCGGGGATCAACGAGGTCGCCGTCTCGCGCATGATCTCGGGCGGCTGGAAGGTGCTCCACATCATCATGGCGGTGATCTTCTTCGTCGGCGCCCTGTGGGGATTCTTCCGCCCGGTGAACACGTTCTTCGCGCTGGCGTCCGTGCTCGGGCTGGTGCTGATCTTCTACGGGGCGTTCGAGATCGTGGAGGGCGTGGCCTCCCGCGGGGTCAACCCCATGTGGTGGGCGAACCTGGTGGCCGGCATCCTGCTCGTGCTGCTCGCGTTCTGGGTGTCGGGAGAGGACCGGGTGTTCGCGCTGCAGCGGCGGACCTACCTGATCCTGTTCTGGGTCGGGTTCTTCGCCCTGTTCCGCGGGTTCTCGCAGATCTTCCTTGCGTTCAGCATCCGCCACGCCGGCAAGGAGATCGAGGCCGCGACGGCCTGACCGCGCTTCGTCCGGTCGAACGTCAGCCGCCCGCCGGGTGCGACCCGGCGGGCGGCTTTCGCTGTTCGGTGGGTGGCGGCGGCTACGCCGGCGGCTGCCAGCGGGCCACGTTGTCCGAGCCCAGGCCGCCGGCCGTCCCGAAGTTCCCCGCGAAGTAGACGCCGTTCGCGGAGGCGTCCACACCGCTCGCGTACGGCGGGACGCCGCAGCCCTCCGGGCACCCGAAACCGCTGCCGAGCGTCGACCAGGTGGACGAGCCGATGTTCCACTGCGCGACGCCGCGGGTCGTGAGCCCGCCCGCCTTCGGGAAGTCGCCGGCCACGTACAGCACGCCGCCGAGCGCGGAGAGCGAGGCGACCGAGTCGCCGTTCTGGTCGTTCCCGACGCCGGTCTTGAGCGCGCTCCACCTCGTCTTCGTGCTGTTCAGCACCGTCAGGTCGAGGCTGGCGACGTTCATCGCGGCGACCTGGTTCGGCGACACGTGGAGGATCCCCGCGTGGTCGAAGAACCCGCCCACGTAGAGAGTCTTCCCGACCCGTTTCATGGTCTCGACGTTGCTCGGCGCGGCGCCCGCACCGGAGCCCACGGTCACCCCGCAGCCGAACGGGTAGTACCACTTCCCGGGCGTCGTGGTGTTCCACATGATGAGCCCGTTGACGTCGTAGCCGGAGAAGGTCTCGCACTTGGTCGTGTTGTGCTCTGTGCCGCCGTGGTCGCACGGGCTGTGCTGCACGCAGTCGAGCAGGTCGCCCCCGAGGAACACCCACGGCCCGTCGAACGCGATCGCCGTGATGCCGCCTGCGCCGAACACCGGCCCGAGCTTCGACCACCCCGCCGTCGAGGAGAACGCGGTCCCGAGCTTCCATCGCGCGGCCGGAGCGCCGACCGGCTTCCCGCCCGCGGTCGAGAAGTCGCCGCCGACGTACAGGAAGCCCTTGTTCGCGGCGAGGGCCTGCACGATCCCGTCGGTGCCGCGCCCGACCGCGTGCCACGCGCCGCCGGAGAACACCGCGATGTTGTGCGCGGCCACGCCGCCCACCGAGGTGAACTGGCCTCCGATGAAGACCTGGCCGGAGACGACCGCGATCGCGAACACCATCGGGTCGTTCGCGCCCGAGCCCCCGGCGATGCCCGAGCCCATCCCGTGCCAGGTCGAGCCGTCCCACATGGCGATGCCGTTCGTCTGGATCGACCCGGCCTGCTCGAAGTCCCCCCCGTAGTAGACGTCGGTCCCGCTGTGGGTGACCGCGAGGCCAAACCCGCGCCCGTCCTCGCCGGAGGTGATGCCCTGGCCGAGCGTCGACCACGTCGTGCCGTTCAGCACGCCGATGTCGTCGAGGTAGAGGCCGGTCGTGAGCGGCCCGCCGGTGTCGTAGCTCCCGCCCACGTACACGCCGCCGTCCGGGTCGTGGGCGAACGCGTTCACGTTGGACGCGTTCGTCTGGAACGGCAGCACCGTCCAGCCGGGCGAGCCCAGGTTGAACTTGGCCAGCCCGCCCTGGGTGGCAGCCCCCCCGGGCTGGAGATGATCGAACGAACCCCCGACGAAGAGCTGTCCCCCGTCCACGAGGAGCGAGTCGACCTCGCCCTCCTCGCTGCTCTTCACGACGCCGGAGTTCGTGCCGTCGAGCGCGTGCCACGCCGAGCCGTTCCAGACCCCGAGCGAGTTGACGGCAGTGGTCCCGGCGACCGTGAAGTCGCCGCCGACGTAGACGTTCGTGCCGTCGGTGGCGAGCGCATCGACCTCGGACTGGAAGAAGTCGCTGCTCACGCCGTCGCCGAGCGCGCTCCACGACGAACCGTTCCACTTCGCGATGTTGCTCACGTCGGTCGTGCCGGCCTCGTCGAAGCTCCCGCCCGCGTAGAGGGTCGAACCCACCAGCTGGAGCGCGTGCACGTCGCCGGGGATGTCGGGGCAGTCCGCGCACGAGTACAGGCCCCGCCCGAGGGCGCTCCAGGACGAGCCGTTCCACTGGGCGATGCTGTTGACGGCGGTCGAGCCAGCCTGGCCGAACGAGCCCGCCGCGTACAGCGTCGAGCCGTTGACGGCGAGCGCCTCGACCCGGAGGAAGCAGAAGTCGGTGCAGTCCCCGAGCGTGATGCCGTCGCCGAGCGCGCTCCAGGTGTTCGTCTGGGTGTTCCAGGCGGCGACGTTGTTCGCGTTCACGGGCGTCGAGCCGTTGCGGACCTCGTCGAAGATGCCGCCGACGAACACCGTGTGGCCGTCGGCGGAGAGCGCGAGCGCGTCGACCTCCGGGTCCACGCCCTGGGGCGCGCCGCCGATGCCGCCGGACAGCTCGTGCCATGACCGGCCGTCCCATCGGAGGACCTGCGAGTGGGGCGCGCCGCCGCCGAAGGTGAACAGCCCGCCCACATACACGTCCGTGCCGTCGACGAGGACCGCGTTGACCCCGCTCGCGAAGATGCCGCTCTGGACGCCGGGCTCGCCGAACCGGTCGTCCCAGTTCGCGTCGGCGGGAACCCTCGGGGCGAGCGCCCTCGTCCCCGTGCCGTTACCCCGGACGAAGCGCGGGGCACCGCCGGCGCCGAGCGTCATGCGGTAGCCGCGGGCGTCGTAGGAGCCGGTGGCGCCGGGGCCGGCCCGGAGCGAGCCGTCCGGACGCAGGATGGAGGCCACGCTCTCGGGGCGAACCTGGCTCGGCCGGGCGGTGCGGCGGGCGGCCGTGGTGGATGCGGCGCCGGCGGGCGCGGCCATCCAGGCGACGACGGTCGCGGTCACGACCGCCGAAGCGACGAGCGCGGACACGAGCCTCCGCGCCTGCAAGCGGAACACGGGCATGCGATCACCTCTCTCGTTCCAGGGCGATCGCGGACGACGTGATCCCCCCAATGACCCCAAATGTGCGGATTACAAGATGGGGGCGAACCCCCGCAAATGTCAATGCACCGGGCGGCTCACCCCGGGGCTCGCGGGCAGCTTCCCCCGCCGCCGACCGTGTCGGAGGCGCGGACTAGTATGCGGGAGAGCGACCGGATTGGAGGAAGCGGCCATGGCAGTGACGCTCAACCCGTATCTCAACTTTCGGGGCAACGCCCGCGAGGCGATGGAGTTCTACCGGGGGGTGTTCGGCGGGGAGCTGACGGTGTCGACGTTCGCCGACTTCGGCGCGACCGTCGACCCGGGCGAGGCCGACCTCGTCATGCACTCGGACCTCGAGGGCGACGACGGCATCCGGTTCATGGGCGCCGACACGCCGAGCCACATGGACTACAGCCCCGGAACGAACTTCTCCATGTCGCTCTCCGGCGAGGACGAGGCGCAACTGCGGGGGTTCTACGACCAGCTCGTGGACGGCGGGAACGTGATCCAGCCGCTCGAGGCCGCCCCGTGGGGCGACATCTTCGGGATGTGCGCGGACCGCTTCGGCATCACCTGGCTGGTCAACATCGCCGCGCCGAAGGACTGATCGACCCGGCACCCCGGCCCATCGGGGGGTCGATTCGATCCGACGAGAGGAGCCGCCGATGGCGGGAACCGGTTCGGAGGTCGTGGACCGCCTCGTAGAGGCCACCAGGGCCCACGACGCCCCGGCGATGGTGGCGTGCTTCCACGAGGACTACCGGAGCGAACAGCCGCTGCATCCCGACGCCGGGTTTGTCGGACGCGAGCAGGTCGGGAAGAACTGGTCGTCGATGTTCGCGGAGGTTCCGGACCTCGCGTTCGACGTCCTGCGCTCCGCCAGAGCCGGCGACGAGGTGTGGACGGAGGTCCACGTCCACGGCCGGCACACCGATGGTCGGTCGTTCGACTATCGGGGAATGGCCGTTTGGGGCCTTCGCGACGAGCTCATCGCCTGGGCACGCCTGTACTTCGAGACCGTCGAGGTCGGCGGGGCGGGCATCGAAGAGCGAACGAAGCAGGTCCTCGGGAACGATCGCGCGACCGAACCTTCCTAGCGGCGGGCCTGCAGCTCGAGGAGCGCCTCGCCGGGGAGCGGGAACCACCTGATGCGCTCGAACTCCGGCGTCATGACCGGGCCGTCGATGGGCCCGTCGGAGGGGTTGGCCTCGACGTCCCGGATGATGCGCCGGGCCTCCTCGAGGCGGGCCGGCAACGCGCTCTCGGGTTCGGTGGCACGCGCCACGGCCTCTTCGTCGTCCCCGAACGAGATGCCGCGAAGGGAGACGCGGGGCCTGCCGGGTCCGTCCACGTGGGTCCAGAGGCCGGAGTTCGGCTCGAACCGGTACCGGGGCAGCAGCTTCCAGCCGTCGTTCGCCAGGATGTGGACCGCCTCGAGGATGTAGTCGAAGACCGTCTCGCTGATGAAGTAGTTGAACCCGATCCGGACGAACGAGAGCTTCGCGCCGACGTGCCCGCGCGAGACCTCGTCGTCCATGCGCATCGACCAGTCGTCGTCGATCGGGTACGTCCGGTGGATGTACGGGCCGGCGCAGAAGCACCCGCTCCGCGACTGGATGCCGAACAGGTCGCTCAGCACGGCGGTCGAGAAGTTCGAATGGAGCAGGCCGCGCCCGTAGCGGATGCCGAACGAGACGATCGCCAGGCGTTCCGCGTCGGTGTTCCCGAGGAGGTGGATGTTGGGGTTCGCGCCCCACGACGCGAGCGCCCGGCGCGCGAAGTCGTGTTCCCGCCGCCGGATCTCGTCGGTCCCGACATGCTCCTTCAACGAGAACACCAGCCCGGCGCGGATCGACTCGACGATCGCCGGCGTGCCGCCCTCCTCCCGGATCTCCGGGTCGGGGTGGTAGGACTGGCGCTTCGGGGCGACGAACAGGATCGTCCCGCCGCCGGGCACGGTCGGGACCTCGTTGCGGAAGAGCGCCCGCTTCGCGACGAGCACGCCCGGCGTTCCCGGCCCGCCGACGAACTTGTGCGGCGAGAGGAACACGGCGTCCTTCCAGGGGAGGTCCCGGCCTTCGCCCGCGGGGCCGGGTGTCGGGTTCATGTCGATCGGGAGGTACGGGCCGGCCGTCGCGTAGTCCCAGCACGCGAGCGCGCCGTGGCGGTGGAGCACGGTGGACACGGCGTCCACGTCGGTCAGGATCCCGGTGACGTTCGAAGCGGCGGAGAAGCTGCCGATCCTGAGCGGCCGATCCGCGTAGTTGCCGAGCTCCTCTTCCAGGTGGTCGAGGTCGACGCCGCCCGACGCGGCCTCGCGGATGGCGATGACGTCGGCATCGGACTCCCGCCACGGGAGCTCGTTGGAGTGGTGCTCGTACGGTCCGACGAACACGACCGGGCATTCGTGGGCCGGCCGATCGCGGCCGCCCTGCTGTTGGACGAGGCCGAGCACGCGGCGGAGCTTGTCGATCGCGCCCGTCACGCCGGAGCCCCAGAACAGCACGACGTCGCCCTCGCCGCCGTTCACCGCCGCGTGGACGATCGCGCGGGCCTCCTCCCGGAGCGTGGTCGTGTGCAGGCCGGTGGCCGACGCCTCCGTGTGGGTGTTCGCGTACATCGGCAGGACGTCCTCGCGGATGCGGTCCTCGATGAACGAGAGCGCCCTGCCGGAGGCCGTGTAGTCGGCGTACACCAACCGGCGCGGACCGAACGGACCCTCGACCACCGCGTCGTCGCCGATCACCGACGTGCGCACGCGCTCGATGAGGCGCTCGGTGGACCGGTCCGGCGACTCGGTCCGGGGACGCCGGCGGAGCTCGGCCAGGTCGCTCATCGTCCGGCTCCCGCGGGTGCAACGAGTGGGGGCGGCACGGGGTCGGAGGTTCGATCGGTCGTGGGGACGGTCGTGCGGATGCCGGCCGTTCGCTCGGCATTCACCGCCGAGGCAACCGACCCCTCCCCCTCAACGAGTTGTCGGAGCGCCGCCCGATCAGCGGCCCGCCCGATCACGTTGACCCGCATCGCACCAATCCAACCGCGGGCAGGCGAATACTAGCGTTTCCTCGCCTACGTCACGATCGAATTGGTCTGTCCGATTTCGCAATGCAAACGACGGTCGCCGAATCGCGGGCTTGGCCTGCTGTCGTCCAGGAAGACCACCTCGGAGCAGACATGCCAGAGTGAACGGGGCGGGTGGGTCGGTCACGCCCCGGCCTCGACGGCCTCGACGTCGACCGGGCCGCCGGTCCGGACGGACTCCATCGCGGCGAGCGCGACGGCCAGCGCGCCCCGCGCGTCCCTGCCGGTCACCGAGGGCGTCGCCCCGGTCCGGATGCACTCCACGAAGTGCGCCAGCTCGGCGGTGTAGGCGTCGAAGAACAGGTCGGTGTTGGCGCGCACCGTCTCCTGCGTCATCCCGGCGTCCGAGTACAGCCGCATCGCCGATCGTTCCTGCGCGCCCGTCGTGACCATCCCCGCCGACCCGAACGCCTCCGCCCGCACGTCATAGCCGTACGAGGCGGAGAAGCTGGCCTCCGCGACCCCCATCGCGCCGCCGTCGAACCGGATCAGCACCACGGAGGTGTCGAGCAGGCCGTTCGCCTTGAACGCCGGCGCCACAAGCGCATCGGCCATGGCGAACACCGAGACGGGGGCCGCGCCCGGGTTGAGCCACAGGAGCACATCGAAGTCGTGGATGAGGGTCTCCCGGAAGATCGTCCAGGGCGGGACGCGTCCGGGGTCGGCCAGCCCGGGGTCCCGCGTGAGCGACCGGAGGAGCTGCGGCGTGCCGATCGCGCCGGCCCGAACGGCCTCCCCGGCAGCACGGAAGTCCGCGGCGAACCTCCGCTGGAACCCGACCTGGAGGGGGACCCCCGCCGCTTCGGCGGCAGCGATGGCACGGTTCGCGTCGGGAAGCACCAGCGCCATCGGCTTTTCGCAGAAGACCGCCTTGCCCGCCTCCGCGGCACCCACGACCAGGTCGGCGTGGAACCTGGCCGGCGCTGCGATCACGACGCCGTCGAGATCCGACGACTCGACGACGTCCGCGGGGTCGGCCGACGACTCGGCCCCGAATCTGCCGGCGAGATCACGGGCGGCGTCACCGGCGGGATCGGCGACGACGAAGAGGTCGGCGTCGGGAAGGCGCCGGGCGATCGTCTCCGCGTGGAACCGGCCGATGTATCCAGCCCCGACGAGCCCGAGCCGGACCCGGCCCCCGGTCGCCGACCCCCGATGCCCGATGGCGCCGGCATCATCCGTCACGTCAGACCGCTTCCTCGCCCACTCCGTCCCGTTTCGCGTCCTCCGCGATGCGGCCGGCCAGCACCCGCATCACGGCCAGGGCGATGCCGGGACGCTCCCGGAGCATGCTCTCGAAGTCGCGGTGTCCGAGCCGGATCGTCCGAACCGCGCCGTCGGCAAGCAGCGACGCGATCCTCGGCGAGCGCGTGATCAACGACATCTCACCCACCACGTCGCCCGTCGTCCGGCGCGCCAACTCGTGCTCGGCGCCGCTTCGATCCTGGACGACCCGGATCGTCCCGTCGACCACGATGAACAGCTCCTCGCCGAGCTCACCCTCGGACCCGATCACCTCGCCGTCGGCGAACCCCTGCTCGTCCACGAGCTCGGCGACCCGCTCGAGGTCGACGGGCGCGAGGTCGGCGAACAACGAGACGTTGCGAAGGAACAGGATCCGTTCGATGACGGTGAGCGTTGCGACCGAGCCCGACACGGGACCTCCTTGGCGCCTGGCGTGGACGAAGTCCGCGCATCGCTTGATGAACTCGTCCTCGTCTTCGAGTGCGAGCGAGAGCCAGTCGCCACGCGGCGATGCGGGGTCGGCCGGCTCCCACAGCGTGAGCAGCGGGCGAAGCAGTGAGGGATCACCTGCGACATCGAGTGTCTCGAGGGCCACGGCGAGCTGCGAGGCCGGACCGTCCAGGTTCTCGATCGCGGCCTCCATCTCGGAACGACGTCGCTCGACCATGGTCGCCGCCCAGAGCCCCGCACGGGCGGTGCTTCGCCCTCGATCGAGGACGGCTTCACGAAGGAGTCTCGCCGCGTCGTCCTTCTGGGGGATCGCACGGGCCAGATCGCGATCGCGCCCGGCACGGTCCGCCATCGACCGAACGAAGGACCGAACCCGGTCCGCGTCGCCGTTCAGCTCCATGTGGCGGACCGCCTCGATGGCGGCCTCGGCCGTCGAGCGGTCCTGGAGCGCCTCCAGGATCCGATCCAGGGAACGCGATCCCGACGAGCCGAGCGCCCTCCCGGCCGCCACCCGCACGGCAGGGCTCGGGTCCCGCAGATCGGCAGCCGCGCGATCGAGGACCCGGTCCGGCGCGGTCGCCCCCACGACCTCGAGCGCCGCCGCCCGGACGTCGGCGACGGGGTCGTCGAGGGCCTCCGACGCCAGCTTCGCCGCCTGATCAGGAGGCGCCAGGACCAGCTGCTCGATCGTGGCGCGTCGCACGCCCTGGTCTCCGTGGCCGAGCAGCTCGTGGATCCGTGACAACGCCCGATCGCCGTCGGGGAGGGCGAGGTTCAGTGCGGCGGCAGCCGCCGCGACGGAGGTGTCGGGGTCGTCGATCAGCGAACGGGCTCGGTCGCGCGCGGCGGGCGACGAGAGGTCGAGGGCCCCGACAGCGGCCAGCCGGACGAGGGGATCCTCGTCGTCGACGCCATCGGCCACCTCCGGGGGCCGAGCCCCCGGAGGGAGGTCGGCCAGCAGCTGGAACGCGAGTCTTCGCTCCCGGACGTCCGGCGATCGCAGCGCCCGCGACAGCACGCCGACGGAATCCGCGTCCGCCGGGAGGTCGATGGGCGCCGCTCGGATCGAAGAGCGCTGGAAGACCTGCGGACGCCCGGTGCGCAGCGCATCGACGAGCGCCGCGGCATACGAACGACGGATCCCGACCGCCGCGACGATCGTGAGCACGGAGGCGCCGAGCCCGACGAGGGCGAACTGGCCGACCGTCAGCGTGTTCTGTCCAACGAGCGCGATGACGCCCGCGATCATGGTCCCGACCTGTCCCGGTCCGCCGTTCAGGAAGGCGCGGGTCTGGTCGCGTCGTTGCTCCGGGACGACGTTGACCATCGCCTCCCACCCGGGCCCGGAAACCCCCGCCAGCCACGTCGACGTCACGAATCGGATCGCCACGAGGATCACGAACCCCGACGCGACGAGCAGGATGCCGAAGGCCGCTGCGTAGAGCACCGGCAACACGATCACCATCGCCGCCACCCCGGCCCACACGAACAACCGGTTCGCCACGAGCATCGACACGAGGAATGCCGCGGCAGTCGATGCCGCCCAGAAGAGCCCGAAGAACCCGGCCAGCCTGGCGGGGTCCGGGTAGTGGGCGGCGGCGGCCCCGGCGTACGGGAAGTACAGCGTGTAGAACAGAATCGAGAACAGGACGGCGGCGATCGACATCCAGACCAGCAATCTCGAGCGGCGGACGAAGGCGAACCCCTGCGTCATGCCTCGGAGCGCGGATGCACGGGATCGGACGTGCCGGAGGGGCGTCGCGCGGACCGGCCCGAGCACCGGTCGGGTCAAGGCGAACGCCACGACGAGCCCTCCCGCCCACACGAACAGGAGATTCTCCGTGCCGATCGCCGAGGCGAGCGGCGGGGTCACCAACCCGCCGACGACCGATCCGAGGATTCCGCCGGCGCCGAAGATCGGGAACAGCCGCTTGGCCTGCCGGGTGTCGACGACCGCACCGGCCGTTCCCCACAGAGCGATGCCCCCCACCAGCGTGGCCAGCGCCGCGGTGACCCACAGCAGCCGATAGACCCACCCACCGCCGGCGACGAGCAGGCCCCGCTCCGCCACCACCATCGCCGCGAGTACCAGTGGAGCCGCGATGTACGCGCGGCGGGGTCCGAGCCTTCCCAGGATCCCGGTGAGGCCGAACATGACGATCAGCATCACGCCGCCCTGCAACAGGTACATGACCGGCAGCGCCTGCGCGCCGAGGTGGTCGAAGAACAGCGCGTCGATCCCGCTCTCGCCGATCGTGCCCGACGCCATGAAGACGAACATCAAACCGACGACGAGGGCGACGACCGACCCCTCCCCCTTCTGGACGCGGAAGACCCGGGAAGCGACGCTCATGGCCGCTTTTCTCGCATACCGCGTTCCCCACGTCCATCGCAGCCGTCCCGGTCATTGCGCACGAGGGATGGGGGTCCATAGACTCGGGAGGCTCTGGAGGAAGGTGCTCGTGTCGCCGCCGGGCAGCGGACGGGAGGAACCCATGGCGATGGTGATCGATCCCGTGTGTGGGATGCGAATCGACCCCGACGACGCGGCGGCGGAGTTCGAGCACGGCGGCACGACCTACTACTTCTGCTCCGAGGCCTGCCGCAACGTCTTCGTCGCCGATCCGGATCCGTTCGTCCCGTGAGGCGGCGCCGGAGATGAGCCGCGACGAGCTGACGGAGCACGACCTCGCCGAACGGGCCGGCACCACCGTCGAGCGCATCCGGCAGTTCGTGGAGCTCGGGCTCGTCGAGCCTCGAGACGGGACGTTCCCCCGCCGCGACGTCATGCGCGTCCGCGTCGTCGAGGAGCTGAAGAACAAGGGGATGGACGCGGACGCGCTGGCATCGGCCGTGGCGTCCGGGAACCTGACGCTCGGGTATCTCGAGAGCGCCGGACGCCGGTTCCCCGTCATCGACCGGACATTCGAGCAGTTCGCCGAAGACGTCGGGATCGCGCTCGAGACCATCCAGGCGGTGTTCGTCGCGTTCGGGCTGCCCCGGCCACACGGGGACGAGCCCGTCCGGGAGGAAGACGCCCACATGATCCGCGCGCTCCCCGTCATGTTCGGGGGAGGGGTCGGTGAGGGGGAGCTGCTGCGGTCGGTGCGCGTGTGGGGCGACAGCGCCCGGCGGGTCGCGCAGTTCCAGGCGCACTTCTTCCACCACTCGATCGAGGAGCCGTTCCGGCAGCAGGGCATGCGCGACAACGAGGCGTACGAGGCCGCGATCATGGTGGCGTTGCGCATGGGCCACTCGAGTGAGCAGATGATGAGCTGGCTGCTCCGGCGCCACGGCGAGGCATTCCTCGCCGAGCACCAGTTCCTGCACGTGGAGACGGCGCTCGAGGAGGCGGGCATCCGCCAGCGGGCGCCCCGCGGGAGCGAGGCGGCGGCGTTCGCCGACCTGTCCGGCTACACGAAGCTGACCGAGGAGGCGGGGGACGACGTCGCCGCCGAGGTGTCCCTCACCCTCGCGGAGCTGGTCAGCGAGGTCGCCGAGGAGCATCGGGGCGAGGTGGTGAAGATGCTCGGCGACGGGGTGCACTTCCATTTCCGGGATCCGGGGGACGCTGTTCGCGCCTCGCTCGAGATCGTGGACACCGTCGCGCCGAGAGGGCTGCCCCCCGCCCACGTCGGGGTGAACGCCGGGCCGATGATCTACGACGGCGGCGACTACTTCGGCCGGACGGTCAACATCGCCGCCCGCATCGCAGCGCAGGCGGAAGCCAATCAGGTCTTCGTCGGCGAGGACCTCGTCCAGAGTGTGGAGCCCCGGGGGTACCGCGTGCAGGAGGTGGGCCGGTTCGAGTTGAAGGGCATCGCTCGGCCGGTGACCCTGTTCGAGGCCGTCCGCGACGGCTCCGGTTAGGTGGGCGAGCCCGTCGGAGGCGGGCGATTCCCGCCGGTCTCGCGGCCCTCGGTGGGCGTCCACCCATCGTCATCCGTCGCCGCTACGCGCGCCCTGAGTTCAGCCGATTCGGTCCGGCGCTGTTCTCGGGAAGCCCACTGTACTGCGCGGGCCTGAAGAGGGTGAGCGAGTCCCATCGGGGCCGCCACACGTGGCCGGTCGCTTCGCCGGCGTCCAGGATCACGAACCGCAG
>DATLUW010000676.1:0-2792 GCA_035577825.1 Actinomycetota bacterium
CGCGGAGCTCGCCGATCAGCCTGAGCCGCTCCTCCGAGAAGGCGTCGTTCTCCTCCCGGTAGTCCTCGATCCCGCTGCGCGCGGCCTTCGCGACGCGCATGGCCACGTCGGCCCGGCGCAAGAGCCTGGTCCCGACCTTGCCGTCCTTCGGCCAGGTGGCCCGGCCCGCGCTGGCGGTGACCTCCACGGGGATGCCCTCGAGCCGAACCGGCGCGCTCACGTCGGCGAGGAGCTTGCTCGCCGACGCCGTGGTCGTGTCCTCCTCGCGAAGGACGACGAACTCGTCACCGCCAATCCGCGCGAGGAAATCGCCATCGTTGGTGGCATCGCGGAGCCTCTCGGCCATCTCCCTCAGCAGGGCGTCGCCGGCTTCGTGGCCGAGCGTGTCGTTCACGTGCTGGAACCCGTCGACGTTGACGAGCATCAGCGAACCGCCGCGACCCACCGCGTCGGCGGTGAGCACGCGGTCGAGCTCCTCCAGCAGCATCGTGCGGTTCGGCAGGCCGGTCAGCGGGTCGTGCAGGGCCTGGTGCGTCCGCATGGCGGCCTCCGCCCGGAGCTCCTCGATCAGGCGCGACTTGTCGAGCGAGACCGAGACCTGGTGGGCGACGGTCTCGAGCAGCCGGAGCGCCGACCGATCGAAGGTGCCGACGTCGCCCCGCCGGTTGAACACGGCGATGGTCCCGACGACCTCCTTGGTGTCGCGGCCGAACACCGGCGCGACCATGGCGTCCCGGACTCCGTTCGCCTCGAAGTGCGCGCGGAGCGTGGCGTTCTCGATCGGCCTCGGCAGCAGCACGGCTTCCTGCTCGGAGAGCAGCCGGCCCCACACGCCTTCGGTCAGGTCCAGGTTCCACGGCTCCGACGTCGTGAGCTCGCCGCCGAGCTCGAGCCGCCGGGCCACCGCCCGGAGGCCACCGTGCCCGAACGTGACCAGCTCGGCCCGCTCGGCGTCGAACATCTCCATCAGGCGCGACAGCAGGCCCTCAGCCCCGACGTCGAGGTCGGTCCCGTCGAGCAGCGAGCGCGTGGACTCGTACAGCATGCCGAGGCGGGCGTGTTCGCTGGAGAGCGCCGCGTAGCTCCGGTAGGCGACGAACGGGATCGCCCCGAGGACGAACAGCGTCCAGGCGGCGCCCGGCTGGGTCCACAGGATGAGCACGCCGGCGATGCCGAGGGTGACGTTCGCCGAATACACCACCCAGCCGAACCGCAGGAGGTTCCAGTCGATCGTGAGCTCGCCCTCCAGCAGGCTGACGGCACCGATGACGGCCACGTCGGCCACGACGTCCTGCGTCAGCGCCGCGGCGAACGCCGCCAGCCACCCGGTCCAGGCAAGCGGCGCGCCGGTGTCGACGATCGCGTGGAACACGATCACCGCGAGCGAGGACTCGAGCGCGACCAGCGCGAGGTTGAAGGTCAGCTTGAGCGGGTTCTGGCGCCGGACCACCGTGAGCGCGAACGCCGAGCCGAGCAGATAGGCGGGAACGACCATCGCGGGGTCGGTGAAGAACAGCCCGAGCACGAGCGGCATCTCCGTGAGCGAGAACGACTGCGTCTCGCCGCGGATCGGGATGTGCACGACGAAGGACTCGGACAGGCCCATGCCGATGGCCAGCACCCACCAGGGGATGTCGATGGGCGCGGGGAGCCGGTGCAGCGGCAGCACGCCGGCCACGTACGCCAGTGCGCCGGCCGCCGCCATGCACGCGGCGAGCAGCCACACGGCGCGCGTCCGTCGTGCAGTCGGTCGGTTGGCGGCGATCGTCGGTTCGGTCTGCAGTTGCGGACGCTCCTCGCCGTGGGGGAAAAACGGCCTTGGGAAGCATCGACCGCACGGCGTCAAGCCTTGAACTGACTGCACGTTTCCCATCATCGGAACGGGCGGTGTTCGCAGTGCTCGAACCCCGGATCTGGGCCGATCGACGGATGCTCGCTGCTAGACTCGGGAGCCCGATCGGATGGCACCGCCGCCGCGCGCGGAGCCGCCGCTCGGCTCGTCCGGTCCCATCGTCTAGAGGCCCAGGACACCACCCTCTCAAGGTGGAGACACGGGTTCGAACCCCGTTGGGACTACCAGTGGAAGCGGCCCCATCCGTGCAGGTCAGGGGCCGTTTCTCGTTCCCTATCCCGTCCGGTGATGGCGGCGGGCCAGGTCGGCTCGTGCAGCCGGGTCGCGACGTCGACGGCAGTCCACTTGCGACCGTCGCCGAAGCATCCTGCCCGGGGGAATGCTCGTGACTTCGAGTGCAATCGGGCGATGCTTCGCGTTCGGGTACGCGAAGTCGACCCGACGCGGGCCGTGCCGAACGTCGTGACACACGGGGTTTCCGGGTCCGATCCCGGTCAGGACGATCGCCGACTCGACGCGCTCGGCGACCCGTCGTTCCCCTCACACGGTTCCCGGTTCCTCTCACTCGGTTCCCGGTTCCCCTCACACGGTTCCCGGTTCCCCATCGGATCGCCGACAGCGTATCGGGCGGGTACGACAGGCCAGGGACTCGCCGAGGGCGCGCTGTCGACGCCTCTGCTCTTCATACTGCTGCAATCGTGGAGCTCGATGCGTGTTGGTATGAGGATCCCGAATGGCGCGGATGGATCATGGCGGACTCGCCTCAGGCGTTGCTCGCCCGACACGTCTTCATGACATTCATCGCAGGCGTCGATCATCGCCTCCACGCTGCCCAGGACGCGACGTTCGGCCTGGGTGAACCTCTCGTGTTGATTCCCGAGCCCGACAATCCGTTCGACCCAGACGCCCTCGGCGTGTGGAATGCAGATCGAACGCTCCA
>DATLUW010000677.1:0-4965 GCA_035577825.1 Actinomycetota bacterium
CCACGCCATCACCGGAGGCAGCCCGTCGATCCTCGTCGGCGACATCGACACGGGGCTCGACTACACGCATCCGGACCTGGCCCCGAACGTCGACGGCGCTGCGAGCGTGAACTGCACGAGCGGCGCTCCGGTTCCGGGCTCGGTCGCGGCGATGGACGACAACGGCCATGGTACGCACACGGCCGGGACGATCGCGGCCGCGTCGAACGGCATCGGCATTGTGGGTGTCGCCCCGAATGTGAAGATCGCCGGGATCAAGGCGGGGAACGCCGCCGGCTTCTTCTTCCCGGAGGCGGTGGTCTGCTCGTTCGTGTGGGCGGCCACCCACGGCGTCGACGTCACCAACAACAGCTACTTCGCCGACCCGTACCTGTTCAACTGCAAGAACGACCCGGGCCAGCGGGCGATCTGGACTGCGGAGCAGCGGGCGATCATGTTCGCCGAGCAGCGCGGCGTCGCCGTGGTCGCTGCCGCCGGGAACCAGTTCGAGGACATCACGCACGTCTCGGAGGACGTGACGAGCCCGGACGACTCGGTCCCGGTGGACCGGCGGGTGACGAACGCCTGCGCGATCGTTCCGGTCGAGGTCCCGGGTGTCATCGGTGTGAGCGCCACGGGGAACGATCTCCAGGACGGGACCGCGGGGCAGTACGCGGACAACCTGAAGTCGTTCTACTCGAGCTTCGGCATCAGCGGCGTCGACGTGACGGCGCCGGGCGGCGACTCGATCTTCGGTCGTACGGCCGCAGCTCCCAACGGCCGGGTTCTGTCGACGTGGCCGGCGTCGTTGCTGGCGACCACCTGCCTCCCTGCACGGCAGCTCGTGGACGCGTCGGGCGCGACGTACTGCTACCAGCAGGGGACCTCGATGGCCTCGCCGCACGCCGCGGGCGTGGCGGCGCTGATCGAGAGCCGGTACGGGCCGATGTCGACCGGGCGCCTCGAGTCGATCCTGCAGGGGACGGCGGACGCCCAGGTGTGCCCGAACACCTTCCCCTACGAGGGCGACCCCGCCTTCGCCGGGACGGATGACGGCCAGCTCCAAACCTGCCAGGGCGGTCACCACAGCTCCTGGTACGGAGCGGGCCAGATCGACGCGCTGAACGCGGTCACCCACGCGGTGGGCTGAGTCTCCGGCCAAACGCCAACGCGCAGCCGTGCATGCGACGGCCCCGCCCGGTCCGGGCGGGGCCGTCGCTCGCCGAGGGCGTCCGTGTTCGGGGCAAACCACAGACTGGACCCCGTCGGCCTGTAGGCTCGGCCGCACCATGCGGCTCGAATTCCGACGCTTGGCGGACGACGCCCGCCTACCGGCGTACGCGCGCGCCGGCGACGCCGGGCTCGACCTCACCTCGGCGGCGGACGTCACGGTCGAACCTGGCACACGAACCATGGTGCCGACCGGCCTGGCGGTCGCCATCCCGGAGGGGCACGCCGGGCTGGTGCTGCCCAGGAGCGGGCTGGCCTCCCGCCATGGCCTGACGCTGGCGAACTCGCCCGGGCTGATCGACGCCGGCTACCGCGGGGAGGTCACCTGCGCGGTGGTGAATCTCGACCCGGAGCGGGCGGTCGAGATCCGCAAGGGCGATCGCATCGCGCAGCTCGTGGTCGTCGAAGTTCCCTCGATGGAACCGGTTTGGGTCGACGAGCTGCCGCCGTCCGAGCGCGGCGAGGGCGGGTTCGGCTCGTCCGGCCGTTAGCACTTGCGAACGACGTATGGGCGGGCGATAGGGTGAAGGCGTGTCGCCCTCCCGGCCGCCGTTCCCGTTCCTGGTCGGTTCCGAGCGCTCCGGAACCACGCTGTTCCGCTTGATGCTCGACGCGCACCCGGACATGGCGATCCCGCCGGAGTCGTACTTCATCGTCGACCTGTACCGGCGCCGCAAGCGCTACGAGCGCAAGGGCCAGCGCTACAACACGATCGCGGTGGCGAACGACCTGGCCGGGTCGCGATGGTTCCGGGCGTGGGGGATGCCGCCGAAGGAGCTCGCGACCGCGATGCAGCGCGAGAACGACGTCGACTTCGCGGAGGCCATGCGGAAGGTGTACCGAGGCTACGCGAGGATGCACGGCAAGTCGCGGTACGGCGACAAGACGCCCGCGTACGTGCAACACATCCGCGTGCTGTCGCAGATCTTCCCGGAGTCGCGGTTCGTCCACCTGATCCGCGACGGCCGCAACGTGGCCCTGTCGCTGACCGAGGTGAAGTGGGGGCCGCCCGACGTCGTCGAGGGCGCGCTGCAGTGGAAGGAACGCGTGCTGCGGGGCCGGCAGGCGGGCGCGCAGCTGGGGTCGGAGCGCTACCGGGAGGCCCGGTACGAACGACTGGTCGACGAGCCCGAGCCCGTCCTGCGCGAGGTGAGTGCGTTCGTGGAGCTGCGGTTCGACGAGGCGATGCTCCGGCACTCGGAGACGGCGTCGGCGCGGGTCCCGGGCCGTGCCGACGGCCTGCACGCGCGCGCCGCGACCGCGCCAGCGTCCGACGGGCGCGACTGGCGGCGGGACATGTCCCGCGAGGACCTCGAGGCGGTCGAGGCGGCCGCGGGCGACCTGCTCGAGGAGCTCGGCTACGAGCGCGGAGCGCCGGACCCGTCGAAGGCCGCCCGTCAGCGGGCGAAGGCGGTGGCGTCGCGGCGCGCCAGGCGGCATCGGGTTCGGCGGCTCAAGTACTACGCGAGGGGGAACCGCCGGATCTGAGCGGCGGCCTCAGGCGCCGGCGGCCTCGCGATTCCAGGTCTCGTGGTCGACCCGCTTGCCCATGCGGCCGTGGCGGTAGTCGCCGACGGCCCTCCGCAGCAGGCCGAGTGACCGACGCTTGTGCGGCTCGAACGCCACGATCGCGGCTGCGATCTTGGCGACGCCGACGGCGGACTTCGCCCGGGTTCGCCAGGTTGCCGGCTTCATGCGCAGTCGGTAGTGGAGCGAGTTCCTCGTGTCGTAGTACAGGCGCCACGTGCGGGGTTCGCCGCGGAGGTGCTTCATCGGGTTGGCATGCGTGATGCTGGGGTCGCCCGTGAGCCGGACGAGGCGGGCGCCGGCCTGCCGGAGGCGCTGCACGTATTCGTAGTCCTCGCTCCAGATGAAGTAGTCCTCGCGCGGCGTGCCGCACTTCGCGACCCACTCCGCGTCGAACAGCCCGCCCACCCAGGGGAGCCATTCCTGCGTGCCGACCTCGCGCCGCTGACGGGGAACGGTGATGTCGCCGCCCGCCGCGAGCAGCTGTTCGAGGCAGTCCGGGTCGGGAATGGCGTCGTCGTCGAGCACCCACACGCGGTCGGCGCCGCGCTCCACCGCCTCGCGAAAGCCGATCGAATAGCCGCCGGCCGGGCCGACGTTCTCGCCGGTTTCGATGATCTCGAGCCACCCGCGCGTGCCCTCGGGCTGCTCCGCGTCGCCGCCGTTGTCGATCAGCAGGTAGTGGTCGGGCGGGCGCGTCTGAGATCGCACGGCGTCCAGCAGCCGGGGGAGGAGCTCGGGGCGGCGGAACGTGACCGTGACCGCGATCACGCGTTCCGGCCGATGGCCGGCCGCGCCGGAGGGCTCGTTCGGCTGGTCGGCGGCTGTGTTCGGATCGTCCGAGGGCACGGCGGAACTCCGGTCGGCGGGGGAGGGGTGGCTATGATACCGGCCCAGTGTCACCCACCCCTCCCGAACCACTGCCGGCGTTCCCGTTCGTCGTTGGGGAGGCCCGCTCGGGCACCACGCTGCTGCGGGTGATGCTCGACGCGCATCCGCAGCTGTCGATCCCGCCCGAGTCCTACTTCGTGAGCGGGCTGTATCCGTACCGGTCGCGGTACGAACGGAACGGCTCGTTCGACCTGGCTCGATTCGCCGGCGACCTCCAGGGGCTGCACAAGTTCCGGGATTGGGACCTCGATGCGAACGTGCTTGGTGAGGTGTTCGCGTCGCCGATGCCGCGGGGAACGTACGCCGATGCCATCCGGCTGCTGTACGGCACGTACGCGACGGCGCACGACAAGCCGCGGTACGGGGACAAGAGCCCCGGCTACGTTACCCGGATGAAGCTGCTCGTGCAGCTGTTCCCGGAGGCGCGATTCGTGCACATCGTCCGCGACGTGCGGAGCGTCGCGCTGTCGCTCACCGAGATGCCGGCCGAATGGGGAACCCGAACCGTCCCCGAAGGCGCCGCCCGGTGGCGGCACCGGGTGAGCCGCGGCCACACAGAGGGAACGGCGCTCGGGCCGGACCGGTACCTCGAGGTTCGGTACGAGGACCTGGTCGGGGATGCCGAGCAGGAGCTCCGGCGGCTCGTGGAGTTCCTGCTGCTGCCGTGGGACGACGCGGTGCTGCACTACGCCGACCGCGGGCTGTCGCGGGTGCCGGAGGGGTCGCACGACATCCACGGGAACGTCGCCAGCGCGCCGAAGGCGACACGCGACTGGCGTTCGCAGATCTCGCCGGAGGACCTCGAGGTGGTCGAGGCGATCGCGGGCGACGTCATGACCGAGATGGGCTACGAACGGGCCGTCCCCGATCCGAGCCCTGCCTCGCGCCAGCAGGCCGCCGCCGTGATCGGCGAGTGGGACGACTACCTGCGGCGCAAGAAACGCAAGGGTCGGCTGCGCCGGCGGATCGGCGGCCTGCGGCCGGGCCGGAGCCAGCCGGCGGAGTAGCCTGCGGTTGTTGGGGTTCCGGGCAGGGCCTAAACTCGGAAGCACGCCCGGACAGGTCCGGGACCGCGCGGACGTGGCTCAGTTGGTAGAGCACCACCTTGCCAAGGTGGGGGTCGCGGGTTCGAATCCCGTCGTCCGCTCCAGAGAAACCGCAGGTCAGGGGGCCTTTGCGTCCCCCTGTTCACGTCCACAACGGTCCCTGGTCCACCCCTGCATCCTTGATCCCTCGAGCCATCGCCACGTCCGGACGCGAGGTGGCTCAGCAGGTCCCGGTCCGATGGGTTCTGGCCAGGAACGATGCACGGACGCAGGAGGCCGTGTCATCGCGTTC
>DATLUW010000678.1:0-10814 GCA_035577825.1 Actinomycetota bacterium
ACGGGTGCACGGCGTACGACATCTACAACCACACGTACCTGCCGGCCTACTACGACGACCCGGTCACGGAGTACTGGGCGCTGCTCCAGAAGGTCACGATCTGGGACGTCGGCGTCGAGCGCCAGGTCGAGATCACCGGGCCGGACGCGTTCGAGTTCACGAACATGCTGACGAGCCGCGACCTCACCACGTGCGCGGTCGGGCAGTGCAAGTACGCGCCGATCCTCGACGCGAGCGGGGGCATCATCAACGACCCGATCCTGCTCCGCGTGGAGGAGCGGCGGTTCTGGCTCTCGATCGCGGACAGCGACGTGCTGCTGTGGGCCCGCGGCGTGGCGCTCAACTCCGGCCTCGACGTGGAGATCGGCGAACCGGACGTCTGGCCGATCCAGGTGCAGGGGCCGCACTCGGCCGACACGATGGCGAAGCTGTTCGGCGACGAGGTCATGTCGCTCCGGTACTACTTCTGCGCGGAGACCTCGCTCGACGGGATCCCGGTCGTGGTCAGCCGAACCGGATGGACCAGCGAGGTCGGCTACGAGATCTACCTCCGGGACTCGAGCCGGGGCGACGACCTGTGGGAACGGGTCATGGACGCCGGGAAGGAGTTCGACATCCGCCCGATCGCGCCGTGCGAGGCCCGGCGCATCGAGGGTGGGATCTTCAACTACAACTCCGACTTCACGATCGAGAACAACCCGCTCGAGGTCACGGGCATGGAGCGCCTGGTCGAGCTCGACCAGGAGGCGGACTTCATCGGCAAGAACGCGCTACGGCGGATCGCGGCCGAGGGCGTCAAGCGCAAGCTGGTCGGGGTTGAGCTCTCAGGCGGGCCGCTCGAGTGGGAGCTCTCGCAGCCGTGGCCGGTCGTGGTCGACGGCGGGGTCGCCGGCCGGGTCACCGATGCGATCTTCTCGCCGCGGCTCGAACGGAACATCGGCTACGCGTGGGTCCCGATCTCCCACGCCCACGCGGGGACCGTCGTGGATGTGGAAACGCCCGAGGGCCCCGCCACCGCCACGGTCGTACCGATGCCCTTCGTCGACCCAGGGAAACGGATCCCCGCCGGAGCGACGTCGTCGTCGCCCGGCTGAGCGGCGCCTGTGAGCCTCACGTGAGGGCGAACACGCGGGCCACCGTGCCGGCGGCGACGTCCGGGCTCCCCGCGAAGGTGGCGACCACTCGATAGTTCCCCGTTCCCGGCCGCGGGAACGACGTCGAGTATCCGCTCGCGGTCACCGAGACGCTCCGAATCCCGATCTCCGCCCAGCCTCTCTGCACCTCGTGCTGGAGGCTCACGCGGACGACCGACCCGTCGGGGACGGGGTCGATGAGCCCGAACACCGGGATCTTCGAGGGCCGGCGCCGGATGTGGATCGTGAACGTCGTCAGGGGCGCCGGACCGATCGTGATCGAGAACGCCTGCGAGGACGTGCCGGCTGCGTTCGAGGCCGCGATGGTGCCAGCGAACGTGCCCTTCGCCGTCGGCGTGCCCGAGATGAGCCCATCCGATCCGAGCCCCAGACCGGGCGGCAGCGCTCCGGACGCGAGCGCGAAGGTCGGGGCTGGCGACCCGGTGACGGTCATCGCGAAGGAGTAGGGCACGGTGAGCTGGCCGTCGGGCGGCGGCGGCGAGGTGATGAGAGGCGAAGTCCCCAGCTGAGGGCTCCCATCCCTGCCGAAGCACTCCACCATCCCGTCGGTGCGAACCGCGCAGGTGTGGTACCAGCCGGTCGCCACCGACGTGTACGAACTCCTGCCGTCGGGGTCGGTGATCTCCGCGCCGCCCCCGGTCCCCCAACAGTCGATCTGGCCGTCGAACCGCAGGGCGCAGGTGTCGTGCACGCCGGTCGCCACTGACACGTACAGGTCCGTGCTTGCGTTCGGCTTGTTCACCTCCGGCGCATCGATCCCCCAGCACTGGAGCCGGCCGTCGGTCCGCAACGCGCAGGTGTGGTACCAGCCGGCCGCGACCGAGACGTACCGATGGCCGATGTCGGCGTTGGGGCCGGCGACCTCACCGTACACATCCGCCCCCCAGCAGTGCACGTCCGCCTCCGTGTCCAGCGCGCACGTGTGGTGCTGGCCCGCGGACACCGATAGGTAGTTCTCGAGGCCGGTCGGGCCCGACACGTCGCCGCCGGTGTCGGTTCCCCAGCAATCGAGCGCGGCGCCAACCGTGAGGGCACACGTGTGGAACCGGCCAGCGGAGACCTGCCGGAACGTGTCGGTGGATGCGTTCGGCCCGGTGACGCTGCCACCCGAGTCGGTCCCCCAGCAGTGCAGCGCAGCCGCGGTCGAGATGGCGCACGTCTGCGACCTCCCCGCGGCCACGGAAACGAACGTGCCGGGGTCGGCGTCCGGGCCGGTCACGTCTCCACCGGTGTCCTTCCCGAAACAGTCGAGGTGCCCGCCGGGTGCGATGTCGCACGTGTGGTACGCGCCGGCCGCCACCGAGGTCGTTGCGAACACCGAGCTCGACACCGCGTGGATCGCGAACTGCTCGACGGTCGACGTCGTGGAGAACGGATGCGACACCACGACCTTCGTCGCCGACATCACCGTCCAGATGCCGTAGATCCCGGCGTTCGGTCCGGACCGGATGACGAGCAGGCGCCCGAGGTCGTCGCTCGTGAAGCCGCCGTCCTTCGCGGAGAGCGTCGACTGGCCGGCGAGGACCACGCCGTCCTGGAACGGTCCCCGGAGGCGCTCGGCGGGGAAGGGCGGCGTCTGCGGCCCGGCGAGCTCGCCGGACTGGTCCTGCCCCCAGCACATGACGGCGCCGGCCAGCGTCAGCGCGCACGTTCCGGTGATGTTGGTCGCGACGGCGGCGAACGTCCCGGGGTCGGCGTTCGGCCCGGTGACGGAGCCGTCGACGTCGACCCCGAAGCACACGAGCCTCCCGTCGATCCGGACGGCGCAGGTATGGGACAGGGCTGTCGACACGCTCGAGTACTTGTCCGTGTCGCCGAACGTCGGCAGGAACACGCTCCCCCCGACGTCGGTTCCCGCGCAAAAGAGCTTCCCCGTGTAATGGACGATGCACGTGGTGCCGGGCCCCGACGCGATCGACCTGGCGACGCTGCCGTCGAGGTCGAGGATCACCGTGGGGCCGAACTGGATGCGGTACTCGGACGGATCGCCCCAGCAGACGACGACCAGGTCCTCGCCGACCGCGCACGTCGCGTTGTTCCCGGCGGCGACGCTCCGGAAGCGGCCGCCGAAGGCGTTGGGCCCGGACACCTGGCCGAACCCGTCGTTCCCCCAGCAGGCCAGCTCGCCGTCCACCCGGATCGCGCAGGTGTGTGCGCCGCCCACGCTGACCTGGGTGAACGGGGCGGTGGAGCGGCGCTGGAGGTAGAACGCGAGCGGGCTGCCCCCGCCCGCAGCGAACGGGAACGCCTGCGCAACCGTCACCGTCGTGCTATCGACGACCGTGGCAACTCGGTATTCGCCGGCGTCGGGGCCCGACGGGACGAACGCGATCAGCCCGACGTCGGACGTCACGAACGACGCGGTGTTCGACCTCAGCGTGGTGCCGCCCGACGAGACGATGCCGTCGAAGAACGCCCCCCGGACGATCGGTCCGAGGTCGGCCATGTTCGTCGGGCCCGACACCTGGTGGTTCGAGTCGTCGCCCCAGCAGTCGATCACGCCGTCCGTCGTCACGGCGCAGGTCTGCGCAGGCCCGGCGGCGACCGACGTGAACGTCTCGTCGGTCGCCGCGTTCGGCTCGGAGACGCGCCCGTCGGGCGCCCCCGGCGGCCCGTCCGATCCCCAGCACCGCAGGTGCCCGTCGTCGGTCAGCGCGCACGAGTGGTCGGTCGACATGGAGACGGATGTCCGCAGACCCGTGTCGCCGACCGCGCCGGGGATCCCCGACGGGTTCTCCGCCGCCGACGCCGACGGCAGGCCGGGCGCGACCGCCACCAACGCCGACGCGACCACCAGGCCCAGCCGGAGGAGCCTCACCCCGACCACCCGGCGCTCACGGCACCGTCACCTGCGTGCTCGTCTGGTTGTCGTTCAGGAATCCCGCGCGGTTGTACGGACCGCCGCCGGGTGCTTCCCAGTTGTCGCGGGAGATCACCTGGGTGCTCACCGTCCACGTCCCGGGCCCGAGCGACAGCGGGACCGTCTTGGTCGCCGACCCGCCCGCCCCGATCTGGGCGATGGTCGTGGAGCCGCCGAACTGCGTGGACGTCTGGGGCAGGCACGTCACCGCGCCCCGGCAGACGAAGAACCGCACCTCGACCCGCCCGGTCTGCGCGCTGGCGTGTACGCGGACCGACGCGGAGCTGCCGTCGGGCGCGAGGGTCAGGTCGCCCGGCCCCACCGTGAGGTTCGTCGTCGGACGGATGTCGCCGCCGAACTGCTGCGTGTTCCACCCCTCGTTGTCGCTCGTGGGACAGAACGACGGCAGCGGGTCGTCGGGGGTCGAGTTCGCCGCGTAGAAGTTCGTCGGCGTGTCCGCGATCGGGAACGTGTTGCGGCAGACGTTCACGTCGATGGGCGCCGTCCAGTCGTGGATCTCGGGGGCGATACGGTTCTGCGGGTCGATCACCGCGTAGATCGCGAGCGGCGAGGTCGGCCGGCCCTGCCCGGAGAGGCCGGGGTACAGCTTCGACCAGTTCCAGGGGACCACCAGGCCTTGCTGCGCTTGCGGAGGGAGGCAGAACCGGCTGATGCAGCTCTTGTCCCGCACCGACGGCAGGTCGGACTCCGCGATCTGGTACCCGCCACGGGACGGGTCGCCCACGTAGAACCGGACCTTGACGGGCTGGCTGCTCCCGTACCCGGCCAGGCTAAAGTTGTGGACCTTCGCCGACAACAGCAGGAGCTTGTCCGGGTCGGCCGCTCCGCCCGGCGTGCAGTCCTGCCCCGTGGTGAGGATGGTGTTCTTCGGCTTCGCGATCGTGGCGCATCTCCACGAGCTGAGGTCCGGCGAACGCAGGAGTGTCGGCACCGTCGCCCCGGGTCGCGAGTTCGGATAGGGCGACTTGTAGGGCGTCATCTCGTCGGGCAGCGCGAACGCCGGGTCCGGACCCCCATCGAAGTAGTAGGTGTGCCAGAAGGTGTCCAGCACGTTCTCGCTCGCGGTCCAGTCGAGCAGCAGCGCGCCGTCCGACGCCTGCGTCAGGAAGGGGCGGATGGTGTACGCGATGTTCGGCTTGATGTCGCCCGTGACATCCACGTGGAAGGTCGTAGAGCGCGTCGTCCCGATGTCGATCGTCTGGAGCTCGTTGTGCTCGTACGCCCCCGAGAAATCGCCCTCCGCCCCCAGCCCCAGGAACCCGGTCGCGCCGAACGTGGACGCCACGATCGCGAAGTCGACCTCCACGTGGGCGTCGAGGGTGTTCCCGATCTGCCAGCCGAACGACCGCTCGAATCCTGACTGGGTGTCCGTCGTCACCTCGGCCGAGAGGGCATGGCTCCGCCGGACCGTCCACGCGTCCACTGGGAAGCTGCCCGGGGTGAACTGGACCTCCCCGCCGGAGCTGTCCGTGGGAAGCGCGGCGTTCTGCGGGACCGGAACCACGGGCTCGAGCTGGTACACACCCGACGCGAGCTGCTGCGTGATCAGGTAGCTCCGGTCGTACAGCGTGTGGGTCTTCTGGATCTCGACCGGCTGATTCGCCACGGCGCAGGGGAACTGATCGAACGGATTGTGGAAGTTGGCCCTCGCCTTGTCCACGTCCTGCATGACGAGGAACCGGCCCGTCGTGTCGACGTCGCCCTCGCTCCCCGATTTCAGCCCGGTGTTGAGCGTCTGGTCGGCGAGGTTGTCCTCGTTCGACTGGGCACATCCCACCCCCAGCCCTGTGCCGCCGCTCGTCGAGACCTGGATCGACCCGTCCAGGGCCGGCGTCGGCCCCGAGCATTCGTTCGAGGGGCTCCGCGTGGTGGTGGACTTGAACGCACCGCAAACCTTGGCGATCTTCGTGAACGGCACGTCGGTCTTGAGCTGATCCTCGGTGCGGGCGTACGAGAGGACGTTCTGCGGCACGGCACCGTGTCCGGTCACCGGGAAGCCCAGATCCTCCGACGACGTCCACTGGAACTGCGTCTTGAGCGGGGAGACCACGGTCACGTAGTCGATGGGATCGCCCGAGCCGAGGCCCCAGCCGGCCCCGGCGTAGACGGGGTACTCGAGCACCTCGTTCTGCTGCACCGCCGCGTAGACCGCGTCCGTCCCGGCGTTGGTCGTGACCTCGGACGTGTAGCTGAAGGTCTGCCCGATCGTCTTCGACCGGTCGACGTTCTGCCCGGAGCTCCACCCCATCTTCAGGAATCCGGACGCCTCCGCGCAGACGGCGATGGCGAGGGGATCGAGCGGCCCCCCGACCCCGAGGCCGGGTTCCTCCCCGATGGCGATGCTCCCGTCGTCCTGCCGCTCGCATCCGTCCGCTCCGAAGCCTCCGCCGCCGCTGGCGTTGATCTGGAATCCCCCCGAGAAGGTCCCGCTGTCGTGGATGTCGCCGCGCAGCGTCGAGGTCACGGTCGTGGTCGAGCCGAAGGTCGACTGCGTGAGGCACGTGTAGCTGTCCCCGGTCTGGAGGTAGTCCCCGAAGCACGTGTTCACGTCCCATGTCTCGCTCGGGTCGATGCCGCCGTCGCCGTTCGAGTCGATCGCGTCGAAGTGGACGGGCGGCGAACGCATGATCATCAGCGGCTGCACCCGGCCGGTGTCGAGGTACTCGTTCGGGGACCCGAGGATCGTCGTGTCGCCGTTGAGGTCGAGGAGCGTGAAGGCCGTCGACGACCACTGCGCCGGGATCGGGTCGGCGGTCTTCGTGAACGAGCTCGTCTTCCCGGTCACCGTCCACAGTCCCGAGAGGGGCTGGCCCGGCGAGCAGACCTGGTCGCTCGGGGGGACTCCGCCGTCCGGATGCACCGGCACGCAGACGGCCAGCGGCTCGGTGGCGACGCCGACCCCCGACGCCCCGGCCGACGTGCGCCCGCAGGAGCTCGCCTTCGTCGTGTCGCACGTCCAAGAGACGACGATGTTCGGGTTCATGTCGTTCGGGAAGTCCGGGGAGGTCACCGCCGGACGGCCGACGCGGCCGATCGCCATCGACAGCTGGCCGCTCCCCTCGACGCCCGTCGAGGGAACCGCGGCCGACGTCGGCATGGAATTAGAAATGACGGTCGAGCCGGCTTTGGTCAACAGCATGCCGGTTGCGGGTCCGTCGGCCGTCGCGCAGCCCTGCCCGGCGGCCGGCGAGGGCTGCGTCTCGCAGTTCGGCGTGTCCGTGCGCCACACGGACACGTCGATGGGGGCCGCGGTCGCGTGCGTGCTGTCGGGGCGGGTCTCGCCGATGGCGACCTCGTCGAGGCCGTCCATGTTGAAGTCGCCGCCGCCGATCCGGACGTAGGACTGTGCGGCGTCCGCGATGCTCGTGGGGTCGTTCGGCGGTGACCAGGTCCGGACGAACGCGGGGACGGTCGCGCGCACCCAATCGTGGATGCCCTCGTCGGAGAAGTGGGTCTTGCAGTCGTCGAACTGGAGGTCCTTGGAGAACTTGATCCACGGCGAGTACCCGGGGTGACCGGTGTCCGGGTCCAACCCGCTCGCGCCCTCGCCGGGGACGTCCTTCGACCCGGCCGTTCCGGCGAAGATGCGCGACGCCGTCGGGAGAACGGTGAGGATCTTGCTGCCGAACTCGACGACGAGCCGGTCGCCGGCCTGCACGTCCACGTCGTTGAGCACCGCCGTGGGAAGCCCGTCCGACGGAGGGAAAGCTCGGCCCGCGCCGTACTCGTCGGGCGCCGTCTGGAACACCTGGTAGACGTGGGCCCCGTCGTTGGCCAGATCTCCCGGGTATCCCGCGTAGAGGACGCCACGGACCTGGGTGCCGTCGTTGGACACGACCTTCACGACGACCTGGGCGATGGACAGCCCCGGGAAGATCGCCAGCTCCGCCTGCAGCGTTCCGTTCACGATGAGGGTGGGGGCAGCCATCGCCGTCTCCATGAACATCGACATGGATCTCCCCGTGAGCTGCTGAGCGGCGAGCGGGGGGGACACGTACTGCCCCTGCAGCACATTGTCGTCGAGGCCGGAGAGCACGTGCGAGGTCGATTTCACCCGCGCCGACAGACGGCTCTTCACCGGGTCGAGCACCCCGCGCAGGACCTGGTTCGCGGCGGGGTTCCAGAAGTCGAACGGCGACGTCACGTCCCAGGCGCTCGAGGCCGGGACGTTCGGCCGGAACGTCGGGATGAACCCGGGCGCCGGGAAGTACAGCTTGCTGGCCGCGTCCGTCGTCGTGGTGGTGGAGCAGCTCGAGGTCCCCCCGCCCGGCGTCGTCCACCACCCCAGCGGGTCGTGGATAATCGCCCCCGGCTTGTACGTCCGGTCCTTCGAGCCGTCCCAGGCGTCCGCGATGTTCGCGCGGCTCGTGTCGTCGAGGGTCACGTTGCGGAGGCGGAAGGACGTGCTCACGTCGAACGTCTCGAAGTCGTGACCGACGCCGCCCCACGCGACCGCGAGGTCGTCGCCGGCGGTGTTCGCCCCCTGGAGGGGCGCGTAGTTGCCGGTCGACATCGACACGAAGTAGGGCCACTGGGCGTTCAGTGCGTCCCACGGCCGGGCCGGGCTGAGGGGGACGAGCTGCTTCGCCTCGTTGTCCGCGAAGAACCGGACCAGGCCGAGGCCGCCCGAGCTGCCCCACCCCACCGCCATCTCGGACTGCCCGTCGCCGTCGAAGTCGCCGGTCACCATGTCCAGGGCGTCGCGGCCGGTGATCGAGACCGGCGTCCCGCCGTCGGCGCTCGCGCTCATCGCCGTAGTGGCGAGCGTGCCGACCGCGGTCTGATCGAGCAGGGTGAACGGCCGCGGTCGGCCCGGGGTCACCGAGTACGTCGCGAGGTCGACCTCGTGGACGGGCGCATCCCAGGCCACGGCCAGCCCGGGCCGGATGCCCGTCACCCCGAGGTTGCATGTCGTGCACACCCTGGCGACGGGCGCCCCGGCGTCGTGGAAGACAGGGTGCGGCCGCGTGACCCGGTATACGAACGTGTCGCCACCGGGCGTCACCGCGGTGCGGCGCGTCACGGCCATTTGCTCGTCGTCCACGAAGACTCCGAACGGCACCGTCGGCTGGTCCTCCCCGGTCTCGGTGACCTGGATCTGGAGGTCCGTCGGGGCGACCGGCGCGTCGAGCGAGCCGAGGTCGGGCTGGTCCGGCCAGTTCGGCGGGAGGATCGGACCGCCCGTCTGGCCGTTGTCCGCGTTCGGCTGCTGGATGACGTTTCCCACGCGGAGCGTGAACGTCGACGTCGTCGGGGACACCGAGAGCACGGGCAGCCAGCTCGCGGAGAGCGTCCCGTTGCACAGCACGGAGCCGGCCGCGAGCGCCGGGCACATGGCCGCGGCGAGGTCGGGATCGTCCTCGAACCGGACCGGCTGGCCCCGCACGAACCCCGTCGGCAGCTCGGCGAAGAACGTGGCGAGCACCCCGCCATCAGGGTTCAGCGCGAACGTCACACGGTGGATCACCGACGACGTGCGGAGCATCAGCCCCTGGGCCATGGCGATCCGGCCGGTCCCGACAGTGTCGTCGTAGGTGCCGGTTCGCTGGAATCCTGAGTGGGTGTTGGTAGCCGGGTCGTACAGGTCGAGGCAGATCTCGCCCGAACCGGCGCACCGGGCGGCCGTGACCTGCTCGTCGCGCCCGTCGCCGTTGAAGTCGCCGCCCACCACGGCGGTGTCGCCGGCTGCCGACGGTGCATCCAGCGCCGCGGCTGGGACCTCGTGGCCCACGTCGGGCGCCGGCGTCGACCCCACCCGGATCATGTTCGTGAGCGTGCAGGCGGTGTCGAGCGGGACGCACGCACCGATCGCCGCACCGGTCTTCCACTCGTAGGGCTGAACACTGGGGATCCCCGTCGTCGGCTTCCGAAACGCGGACGCAAGCTCGTACTCGCCCATCACCTGTCCGGTCGGGAGCGAGATCGGGTCGAGGCTGATCGGACACACCACGGGGTTCCCGGCGTCGTCGAGGCACCCGGCTCCTTGCGCCCGGACCGTGAACGGCGCTCTCGGCAGGATCGCCGGGGCGACCGCCACCACCAGCGAGCACACCAGGGCCGCCACACTCGTGAGGACGGTCGGTCTCCTTCGTCTCCGCACCGCCCGCCCGTTCGCGCTCACGCCGCTCCTCCGCATCTCAGATCGCCAGGAACCCGTCGATCGCCACCGCGTGCTCGGCCCCCGCGCCGGTCCCCAGCACTACGACCTGGAGCCGGTGCGTGGCGTTCGACAGGCCGGTGAAGGTCAGGAGCTTCGGCTGCCTCGCGCGGGCCGCGTAGCCGTGCACCACGCCCCACGAGACGCCGTCGATGAGCACGCGGGCGTCGCCCTGCTCGGGCCCGACCACGGTCCGCCACGCGATCCCGGTCCCGTGGAACCGCAGGCTCACCGACGCTCCCGGGGTGCTTGAGACGTCGTAGGCGCCGCCGTATGCCGCCTTCATCGCCTTTGACGCCCACGCGAAGCGCGCCTGCGTCGGCCCCGTGTCCGCCCGCGGCGGATGGCCGGGGGCGAGGGCGCGGAAGCCGTCCACCGTGACCGCGGTCCCCCGACCGACGGGCGAGCCCTTGGTGCCGAGGACGCGGATAGTGATGGTGTGCGGCCCGTTCGCCAGCCCGCCGAACCGCCAGACCGCGTCGAACGTGACCCTCGTGCTGTAGTTGTTCACCACGGCAACATGCCTGCCGTCGATATCGACCGCCGCCCGGCCCTGCCTCGGCCCCTTCACCGCGATCCAATCGACCTCGGTCCCGGTGAACGACTTCGTGATGGTCGCCCC
>DATLUW010000679.1:0-6600 GCA_035577825.1 Actinomycetota bacterium
CGCCACGACCCAGGTCGGCGGGGCGGACCTCCGGATCGCGAAGTCCGACTCGCCGGATCCGGTCGCGGCCGGGGGGACGCTCACCTACACGATCCAGGTGACGAACGACGGGCCGGCGGACGCCTTCAACGTGGTCGTCACCGACACGCTGCCGACGGCGACGACCTACCAGAGCGACACCGATTCGTGCGTCGAGGCGCCGGCCGGGACGTTGACCTGCCCCGTCGGCGACCTCCAGAGCGGCGCGTCCACGTCGTTCGACGTGACCGTGCTGGTCGATGCCGACGCGGCCTCCGGGGGCGGGCCGGTCACCCTCACCAACACCGCCTCGGTCGACTCCGACCAGGACGACCCCGACACCACCGACAACACCGTTTCCGAGACCACCCAGGTGGTGGCCGAGGCCGACCTGGCGATCGTGAGCTTCGACCCCCTGAACCCGCCCACGGAGCTGCCCCTCGGGAGCCCCACGTCGGTCACGCTCCGCAAGGTCATCACGAACAACGGACCCTCGGGACCCATCGACGCGCACCTGGACACCGCCGCCAGCGCGACCGCGGGCGGAACGGTCGCTCCGGCGACGATGTCCTTCACGGAGGCGGCGCTCGGCATCGGGGAGCTGCGGCAGGTCGACGAGTCGTTCGACATCACGTGCACGGCCCCGGGGACGCAGACGTTCACGTTCGACAACGCGATTTCCCCGGAACACGCCGGCGACACCGATCCCGATCTGTCGAACAACACCGCGACCGCGCAGTTCTCCGTCGACTGCAGCCTGCTGGCCACCAAGAAGAAGATCCGGGACGACCTGGTTGCGCTCCGGGCGGGGGTGACCCGGAAGCAGGACGGTGACCGGCTCGACCAGGCGATCGCGCACCTGAACCGGTCGATCGCCGCGAGGTTGTGGGTCGACAGCAACCATGTCGATCCGCACCAGGGACAGCAGGTCTTCGACCAGGAGAAGGACGCGGTCAACAAGCTCGCGCTGCTCCGCGACGACCGGAAGAGCACGGTGGCGCCGGCGACGGCCCAGGCGTTCATCGACCGGATCGTGGCCGTCGATCGGGCGCTCGCCCAGGTCGCGATCGACGACGCGGTGGGCGGGAACCCGTCGGAGCTCGCGAAGGCGAACGCGGAGCTCGCCAAGGGCGACGCCTCGGCGGCGGGCAACCGACCCGAGGAGGCCATCCAGCACTACCGGAAGGCCTGGGACCATGCCATCAAGGCAGCGCCCTGAGGTCCTGACCTCGACCACCGGACGAGCCCCGGGAGGCCGCACCCGGGGCTCGCCGCCGTACGGGGAACGCCGACCGCGCCCGCTCCGTCCCACGGACATGGAGCATGCGCGGCGCGTGGGCCGGCGGTGGGCGTGGCCGGTCGTGGCGGTCGTCGTGATGGCGGCGTGCTCGACGAGCGGCCCATCGCCCGGCGGCACCTCCGCTCCATCGTCCGTCCGGCCGACGGGACCGCCCTCGCCGGCCGCGGGCACCACCTCGGAGGGAGGGGGACACGGAGAGGTGTCGGTGACGACCGATCGCGCCGTCTACCGGCCCGGTGAGGTGATCCACGCGGAGGTTCGGAACGAGGGCGCACGTGACGTGTACGCCGCCTCCGGGCAGTCGTTCTGCACGATCGTCGCGGTGGAACGCTCGGCGGGTGGTGTCTGGCGCCCGGTCGCGCGATGCGAGCAGGGCGCCCCGCCGGGGTTCGTCCGGATCGCCGCCGGGAAGTCCCTTGCACTCGAACTTCCGCCCCCCGGCGCTTCCACCGACGGCCTGTCGCCCGGGACGTACCGCCTGCGCTGCTCGCTCGCGGTCGGCAGCCCGGGCGGTCCCTCCGTGAGCGCGCGGTCTCCCGCCTTCACGGTTGCGCCGTCATGAGCCGGCCCGGCAGGGCCTCCTTCTTTCGAGTCGAACCGCCTCTGAACCGGATGGCGATCGCGCGCGATCTGCCGCCACCGACAAGTCGTGTGTCGCGTCGGACGGGGCTCGCCTGAAGCTGAGAACAGAACCCTGGTCGCCGGGGCGGGAGGGTGGTACAAGGGGCCAACATGTCGGACCAGAGGATCGGTACGGAGCTCGCCGGATACCGGATCGAGTCCGTCCTGGGCCGGGGGGGCATGAGCGTGGTGTACCTCGCGGAAGACCTCCGGCTGAAGCGGAAGACGGCGCTGAAGCTGCTGGCTCCGGAGCTCGCCGAGGACCCGACCTTCCGGGAGCGGTTCATCGCGGAGTCGGAGCTCGCCGCGGGACTCGACCATCCCAACGTCATCCCGATCTTCGAGGCCGGGGAGGCCCAGGGCGTGCTGTTCATCGCCATGCGGTACGTGCGGTCGACGGACCTCAAGGCGCTGATCAAGCGCGAGGAACAACTCCAGCCGAAGCGGGCGCTCTCGATCGTCGGACAGACGGCGAGCGCCCTCGATGCCGCGCACGAGCAGGGCCTGGTGCACCGCGACGTGAAGCCGGGCAACATCCTCGTCGCAGAGCGGCAGGGGTCCGCGGGCCGCGACCATGTGTACCTCGCCGATTTCGGGCTCACCAAGCGAGCCCGTCAACGGACCGGACTCACCCGAACGGGCCAGTTCGTCGGCACCGTCGACTACGTGTCCCCCGAGCAGATCGAAGGCAAGGAGATCGACGGCCGGACCGACGAGTACGCGCTGGCGTGCGTGCTGTATGAGTGCCTCACGGGCGACAGCCCGTATCCGAAGGACGACGAGACCCAGGTCCTGATCGCCCACCTCATGGAGCCCGTGCCCTCGATCCACTCGCTGCGTCCAGGCCTCCCGACGGCGCTGGACGAGGTCATTCAGACCGGAATGGCCAAGAAGAAGGAGGACCGCTTCCCCGACTGCATCTCGTTCGTGACGGCGGCCGAGGATGCCATCGAGGGCCGTCCGTCCGTCACGCGGTTCGCCCCGCCGCCCGTCGCGGTCGGCGACCCCCCCGTCCCGGGGACCCCGCAGCAGGCGGCTGGGGCTGCGGCGGCCGATCGCCCTCCCGTCCCCGCGCCGACCGCGGGCGGGTTCCAGGCTCCTCCCCCGTCGAAGACGTTCGAGCCGGCTCCGGAGCCGGTCCCCCCGGCCGGCGACCGCCCTCCGCCCGGGCCGGGCGACCGCCCTCCGTCCGGGCCGGGCGGCCGACGACGGTGGACCATGGCGGTGGCCGGCGCAGTTGGTCTGGCGATCGTCGTCGTGCTCCTCGTCGTCCTGCTGGGCAAGGGGGGCGGCGGGGGCGGTGGAGCGGCGTTGTCCCCGAACGCCGGAGGTTCCCCCCGGCTGACGGGATCACCCCAGGTGACGGGATCAACCCGGTCGACGACATCACCCGAGTCCACGGGATCACCCGCTCCGGGCGACGTGATCTTCCACGACGGCTTCTCGGACGATTCGGGTGGTTGGACCCAGGCTGACGAATCCACATTCGCCGAGGGGATCCAGGGAGGGGGGTACCTCCAGCAGATCAAGGTCACGAGGGACCCTTCCGTCATCGCCGTGGGGTCCGCAGATGTTCCTCAGGTCCAGGACCTCGAGGACGTGAGCGTGTCCGTCAGGGCGGCGATGGTCACCGGGACGGGCACGAACAACGCGTGGGGCATCGTCTGCCGAGCCGGCGCCAACGAGACGGGCTACTTCTTCGTCATCAGCGCGAATTCCCAGTGGGCCATCGGGAGGAGCGACGGCAGCCAGAAGCCGCCCCTGGACATGGGGAACGATCCCGCCATCAAGCCGGGGCGCCAGGAGAACCTGATCCGTGGGGACTGCTCGGGCGGGACGCAGGGCGTGCAGCTCACGATGTTCGTGAACGGAACGCAGGTCGGCCAGGTCACGGACACGCCGAAGGTGCAGACACCGGACGACACTCGCGGGGTGTTTTCGACCGGGACGGTCGCGCTCCTGGCCGCCGGTGACAACGGGCTGGTCGTGGGCTTCGACGACTTCGAGGTGAAGGCCGCCTGAGAGAGGCGCGCCAGCACGACGATCTGCTGGGCACGACGAGTCGGTCGCTCGCTGAGCGGGCATACTCTCCGGGCATGTCGAGACTGTCGGCACCGGGTCGCACGCTTGCCGTCCTTGTCGGGATGACGCTCGTCCTTGGACCGTTCGGTCGCAACGGTTCCGCCGGTGCCGAGGACGGCGCGGCGTCGACGGTCGGGAGCTGTTCGCGAGTTCCGACGATCGAGAGCGCCCTCATCCGCGGGCGGCTCACGGCCTGCGGCAATGCCCTGGTCGACGCCATGGGCCATCGCGTTCGGCTGCGCGCGTACCGTTTCAACGGCTTCCTCCCGGGCAACGGCGACGCGCAAACGTGCTCCCACTGGTACCCGCCACCGAGCTCGATGGCCCAGGCCCTTCGAACCCAGGGGTTCAACTCGGTCTTCCTGATGCTGTCGTGGGCGAATCTCGAGCCGACCCGCCCGACGAGACGTCCGGACGGCACCGTCGTCCATCACTGGAACCTCGGCTACCTCCGTGCGCTCGACTCCGCGATCAAGGGGTTCGCCGCCCACGGCATCGCGGTGGTGCTCGACCTCGCCCAGTGGAAGTGGTCGCCTGCGTTCACCAACCTCGACGTCGGCGGCAGCATCGTGAACTGCGGCGCGGGAATGCCGATCTGGCTGTACCCGCACGGCGGCGGGATCCGACAGATGGCCCAGGCCGAGCGCCGCTTCTACGGGAAGGCCACGACGATCCGTTCCTGGTATCTCAATGCCTCGAAGCTGATCGCCCGGCGGTACGCGAAGTGGAGCTCCGTCGTGGGGTTCGTTCTTTGCTGGGAGGCCTACGATCTGATCGCGAAGCCGTATCTCGGGTACCGGCTCGCCCCCCAGGCCCTCCACCTCACCCGCTGGTACGAGGCCATGGGCCGGGCCATCCGCACGTTCGAGCCCCGCCAGCTGTTGATCGCTCCCGACTGGCAATCGCACGACGGGAGACAGTTCGCGCTCGTGGAGCGTCCCCGACTCCCGAACCTCATGTCCACGTTCGAGTACTACGCGTACGCGTGGAACCAGGACGCTCGCACGCGGCTCGCCGGATACGTTCGCCGGGCGCACGACTGGAACGCCCCGTCGTGGATCTCCGAGTTCAATGCCTTCGGTCACGCGACGACCCCACCCGGCACGTCGCCGGATCCCAATTGGGCGAGCGACACCGCCGGGCTCCTGCGATACGCCAAGTCGGTTCGATTGAGCTGGTCCATCTTCGGGAGCGTCGACGCCCGCCTCGCGAAGATCCTCCGACGCTGGGGCGCGTAGCGGGCGGCCGCAGCGGGGGTCCGGCGGCGCCCATGACCCGGATCCCGCCCGATGCGACCAAGATCGATCTTCCCGTCCGCAACAAGGCAAGGTAGGCTCCGCCTCTACCGATTCCGGGGGGGTGCGGTGGTATTCCGGCGTTCATCGCTCCGAGTCCTGCTGGTCATCGGCCTGATCGGGGCGAGCCCGGCGGGGCCGCTCATCGCCGATTCCGGGGCGTCGGCCGCCGGCCCGGGCTCGATCCTGTACACCTACGACGATCTCGGGAGGCTGTCCGCGGCCGTCGATCCCGCCGGCGCGATCGCCCGCTACACCTACGACGCCGCCGGCAACATCACGAAGATCACCCGGGGCACACTTCCCAATCTCGCCGTCGTCGACGTGTCGCCGTCGCACGGCCCCGTCGGCTCCACGGTGTCGATCTACGGGCGCGGATTCAGCCCCACCAAGGCGAACGACACGGTGAAGTTCAACGGCACCGTGGCGACCGTCACGTCCGCATCGACGAGCCGGCTGGCGGTGAAGGTCCCCAACGGGACGACGACGGGCCCCGTGAAGGTCACGACCGGCGGGACCACGGCGACCGGCCCGGTATTCACGGTCATCCCCTCCGGGGCGCCGGTCGTCTCGTCGTTCAGCCCGTCGATCGCCGCGCTGGGGGCGACCGTCACGATCAACGGACAGAAGTTCCAGCCCGATCCCGTGGAGGACATCGTGGCCTTCGGCGCCGGCCGGGCCTCGGTGACGAGCGCGACCGCCACCAGGATCACCGCCAAGCTCCCGACCAGCGCCGCGTCGGGGAAGGTCAGCGTGACCACGCCGTTCGGGACCGGTGTCGGCACGCAGGACCTCTTCGTGCCTCCGGCGCCGTACACGCCCGCTCAGGTCGCGGTGGCCACGCGGATGACCCTCGATTCGAACAAGGTGGTGTCCGTCCCGGCGAGCAAGGTCGCGATGGTGCTGTTCGACGGCGCGGGCGGCGCCCGCTTCCTCCTGCAGCTCACGAACGTCACTCTCGGTTCGAGCAGCTGCTGCAGTGCGACCGTCGCCGTCTTCCAGCCGAACGGCTCCAGGCTCGTCCCGCCCCAGGACTTCGGGACCAACGGCGGCGTCGTGATCGACACGACCGCCCTCCCCAGGACGGGGACGTATGCGCTGCTCATCGACCCGGGGACCAACACGGGCAACGCGACGCTGCACCTGAAGACGGTCCCGCCGGACCCGTCCGCGACGATCACCCCCGGCGGCCCCGGGGTCACGTTGAACATGCCGAGCCCCGGCCAGGTGGGCCGCATGACGTTCGCGAGCACCGCCGGCACGCGTGTGGCGATGGACCTGAGC
>DATLUW010000680.1:0-2178 GCA_035577825.1 Actinomycetota bacterium
CCGCCGAGACAGGACGGCGTATGACGGTCGGGCTGCGTTCGGTCGTGGAGGACGCGCGGGGCCAGCCGAGCGTGGGCGCGTCCCGGCCGGCGCCGCGGCTGTCCCTGCTGTGGAGCTTCGAGCTGACATGCGGTGGACGGCGCGTCACCCTGCCGATGAGCGCGCAGCGGCTGCTCGCCTTCCTCGCCCTGCACGAACGGCCGGTGCGCCGAGCGTTCGTCGCTGGCTCGCTGTGGATGGACAGCTCCGAGGAACACGCCGCCGGCAGCCTCCGTTCCGTGATCTGGCGCATCCGGGGTGTTCCCCATCCGCTCATCGAGACGACGGGGAGCGAGCTCGCCCTGCACGGGTCGGTCTGGGTTGACCTGTACGAGACCCGTCGGCTGGCCGAGCGCGTGACCGCCGGCACGGTGGACGGCGACGATCTGGACCCATGGAGCCTGGTGTTCCACGGCGACCTGCTCCCCCAGTGGTACGAGGAATGGCTGGTCGTCGAACGGGAGCGGTTCCGCCAGCTCCGGCTGCGGACCCTCGAGTCGATGTCCGAACTCCTCGCGGCCTCGGGCCGGTACGCCGAGGCCATGGAGGCGGCGCTCGCGGCCGTCTCGGCGGAGCCGTTGCGCGAGAGCGCCCACCGCGCCGTGATCCTCGTCCACCTCGCCGAGGGGAACCACGCCGAAGCCATCCGGCAGTGCCGCATGTACCGGCGGCTCCTGCGCGACGAGCTGGGGGCGGAGCCGTCGCCGCGGATCGAACAGCTGGTGGATCGGCTCCGGGTCCGGGCCTCGTGACGAGGCAGCCGAGTCCCGGCGATCCGATCGGCAGTGACGGCGGGATGACGGCGGCGTGACGGCCGGGGCGGAGCCTCGCCCGGTAGCCGTCGACCGGACCGGTGCTCGTCATTCGAGAACGAGCGCCTGAAGGGAGGACCCGGATGCCAGTCGCTCCAACCTATCCCGGGGTCTACATCGAGGAGATCCCGAGTGGGGTCCGAGCCATCACCGGCGTACCCACGGCGATCACCGCCTTCGTCGGGCGTGCCAGCCGGGGCCCCCTCGACGACCCCCGGCGGATCTCGAGCTTCGCCGAGTACGAACGCCTGTACGGCGGCCTGGCCGCGGACAGCCAGATGAGCTATGCCGTGCAGTCCTTCTTCCAGAACGGCGGCGGCGACGCGCTCGTCGTTCGCGTCGCGCTGAACGCCGACGCCGCCACGATCAACCTGCCGGCCGGCGCCGACACCCTCGACCTGGTGGCGTCGAGCGCCGGGACGTGGGCCAACACCCTCACCGCGTCGGTCGACCACGCCACGATGGACGCGGACGATCCCGACCCGGACGTCAACCTGTTCAACCTGACGGTGAGCGCGCCGGGGCGCGTCCCGGAGCGGCACCTCAACGTGTCGATCGACCCGGCGGCCCCGCGCTTCGTCGCCCGGGTGCTCGAGCACGCCTCCGAGCTGGTGCGCGTCACGACGGACGCGAATGGGGATCCCGTCGTCCCGGACGACCGGCCAGACGAGACCGCCGACCCCGTCGAGTCGAACGCCGACGGGACCGACGGCGACGCCGTCACGAGCGACGAGTACAACGGCTCCCAGGCGGACAAGACCGGGATCTTCGCGCTGGAGCGCGCCGACCTGTTCAACCTGCTGTGCCTTCCGCCCCCGACGCGGGACTCGGATGGGTTCGGCGTGGTCTCGGCCGTGTACCCGGCCGCCGCGCAGTACTGCGTCGACCGCCGCGCGATGCTGATCGTCGACCCCGACCCGGACTGGACCGACGTGGCGGGCGCGACCGCCGGCGTCCAGGGGATCGGCATCGGCGGCACGACCGCGCGCAACGCCGCGGTGTTCGTCCCGGGGATCCGCGCGAGGGACCCGCTCCTCGACAACCAGGTCGCCACGATCGCGCCGTCGGGCGCGGTCGCCGGGATCTTCGCCCGCACGGACGGCCAGCGGGGCGTGTGGAAGGCGCCGGCCGGCGTGGACGCCGGCGTCAACGGCGCGGTCGGCGTCGGCGAGTCGTTCACCGACGACGAGATCGGCCAGCTGAACCCCCTCGGCATCGACTGCATCAAGGCCGTGCCGGTGTTCGGGACGATCGTGTGGGGATCGCGAACCATGCGAGGAGCCGACCAGCTCGCGGACGACTACAAGTACGTCCCGGTCCGCCGGCT
>DATLUW010000681.1:0-7566 GCA_035577825.1 Actinomycetota bacterium
ACGCATGTCCCCGGGCAGGTGGCCGTGTTCTCTTCCGGCCGCACCCACCACGAGCTCCTGCTGATCCAGGTGGGCGCCGAGGCCCAGCCGATCCCGCGGGGCCGCCGCGTCGGCATGTACCACTTCGGGCTGAAGATCGGGACGACCGACGACGAGCTCCGTGCGGCGCTCGAGACCCTGGTGAACGCCGGCGCCGACATCCGCGGCACGGCCGACCACGGCGTCACGCACAGCCTGTACATCGCCGACCCCGACGGAAACGAGATCGAGCTCTACATCGACGTGCAGCCCGAGACCTGGCGCGACGAGCCCCTCGCGGTCATGGCCCCGACAAAGGCGCTCCGCCTGTAGCCCGGCAGGCCCGGAACCATCGAGCATCGATGCATCGCGCGGCTTGCGCTGCTCGGCTTGCTGAATCTATGGTGCAGACATCTGAAGCATGGATACAGTCGACCGGGTCCCAGCCGCCCTCGTCGTGGAGGGGGTTTCGAAGGCCTTCGGTGGCGCTCAAGCCGTCGACGGGGTCTCGATCAACGTCCGCAGCGGCGAGTTCTACTCCCTCCTCGGCCCGTCGGGATGCGGCAAGACGACGACGCTGCGGATGGTCGCCGGGTTCGAACGGCCCGACGCGGGCCGCATCTTCGTCGGCGGGCAGGACGTCACCGCGACGCCGCCCCACCGCCGGAACGTCAACACGGTGTTCCAGCACTACGCGCTGTTCCCGCACCTCACCGTGGAGCGCAACGTCGGCTACGGCCTGAAGCAGAAGCGAACCGACAAGGCCGAACACGAACGCCGCCTGGCCGCCGCGCTCGCCACCGTCCGGCTGACCGAGCTGAAGGACCGGTACCCGCGGGAGCTCTCCGGCGGGCAGCAGCAGCGCGTCGCGCTGGCCAGGGCGCTCGTGAACGAGCCGGCGGTCCTCCTGCTCGATGAGCCGCTCGCCGCGCTCGACTACAAGCTCCGCAAGGCGATGCAGGTCGAGCTGAAGAAGCTCCAGGAGCGGGTCGGGATCGCCTTCCTCTACGTCACCCACGACCAGGAGGAGGCGCTCACGCTCTCCGATCGCATCGCGGTCATGAACCACGGCCGCGTCCTGCAGGAGGGGACGCCCGAGGAGATCTACGACCGTCCGGCGTCGCGGTTCGTCGCGGACTTCATCGGCCAGACGAACTTCTTCGAGGGCCGCGTAGTCGCCAGCACGGCGGGCGCCACCGTCGTGCGCGAACAGGGTGGGTTCGACATCCGGTGCGCGCCGGCCGGCTGGGCGACCGAGGGCGCGTGGGTGTCGGTGGCGGTTCGCCCGGAACGGGTCCGACCGGCGAACGGCGACCGGGCGGCGAACGACGCGAACGCGGTGACCGGACGGGTCACCCGGCGGACGTACCTCGGGGACATGGTCCAGTTCCACGTGGCCATCCCCGGTGACCGTGAGGTCGTCTGCCAGCGCCAGCGCGGCCACGGGGATCCGGCCGCGGCGTGGGAGGTCGGCACCGTCGTCGACCTCGCGTGGGACCCCTCGAGCGCGCTCGTGCTCGTGGCGGACGAGGAGATCGAACAGGAGGAGGAGGACCTGGCTCTGCTCGGCGACGCGTCGGAGCAGGGCGACGAGGCAGGGAACGAACCAGACCACGAACAGGAGGACCCGCCCGCGGAGCACGACGAGGAACGGGATGGCGCGGCGGCGCGGGGAACCCCCGCCCGCCCGGGAGCCTAGGGGGGCGAGAATGCGGGACGGACGTTCGGCCGAGCAGCGGATGCTCGACAGCTGGCTGCGCAAGCCGGTCAGCAGGCGGAGCGTGCTGAAGGCGGCGGTGGTGCTGCCCACGGCGGCCGCCCTGGCCGCGTGCTCCAAGGGCACGTCGAGCGGCGGCGCGACCGGCGGTGCGACCGGGGGTTCCACCGACGCGCTGAACGTCTACAACTGGAGCGCGTACCTCAACCCGGACAACCTCAAGGCGTTCGGCAAGCAGCTCGGCGTGAAGACCACGCAGGACTTCTACGCGAGCAACGAGGAGCTCATCGCCAAGCTGAAGGGCGGCGCCAAGGGCTACGACATCGTGGCGCCGACCGGCTATGCGGTCGAGATCCTCGCCAAGTCCGGTCTGCTCACGCCGATCGACCACTCGAAGATCCCGAATCTGAGCAACGTCGACCAGCAGTTCCTCGGGGCGGGGTTCGACCCGGACAACAAGTTCTCGGTGCCGAAGGACTGGGGGACGACCGGGGTCGGGTGGCTCACGGATCACGTGAGCGAGGACATCACGTCGTGGCGGCAGTTCTTCGATCTGGCGGGGGAATACAAGGGCAAGTACACCGTGCTCGACTCGGCCCCCGAGGTGATCGGCGCCGGCCTCAAGCTCAACGGGTTCTCGTACAACTCCCTCGACCAGGGCGAGGTCGACAAGGCGACCGACGACCTCATCAAGATCAAGTCCGACATCGCGTCGGTCACCTCGAGCGAGTACCGCCAAATGATGCAGCGCGAGGATGCGTACGTCTCGCTGGGCTGGAACGGCGACTTCTTCTACGTGAAGAAGCCCCACAAGTACGCGATCCCGTCGGAGGGGTCGGAGTTCTGGCTCGACAACTGGTGCATCCCGTCGACGGCGGCGCACCCGGAGGTTGCCCACGAGTTCATCAACTACATCCTGCAGCCCAAGGTGCAGGGGGCTGAGTCGAGCTACACGTATTACGCGAGCTGCGTGGGCGCGGCGAAGCCGTTCGTGGATCCCGCCATCGCAAACGACCCCTCGATCTACCCGTCGAACGACGTGATCGCGAAGCTCGAGACCGCGATCGCCGACCCGGCGTTCCTGCAGCTGCGCAACGACGCCTGGACGAAGTTCAAGGCGGCCTGAGGGCGGTCCGGGGAGGGGAGCGGAGGCCGGGTGGCGGGTCGCGGCGATGCGGTCCGGGAGCCGCGCGGGCTGATCCTGCCCGCGTGGGGCTACTACGCGTTCTTCCTGCTCGCGCCGCTGTGCCTGATCGTGGCGTACTCGTTCGCCTCGAACTACGGGTACTTCCAGGTTCGGTTCGGGGTCAGCGGGGAGAACTTCCGGAAGCTGTGGGACCCGCTGTACCTGAAGATCTACTGGAACACGTTCCAGATGGCGTTCCTCGGGACGCTCGGCTGTCTGGTCGTGGGGTACCCGTTCGCGTACTGGCTGGCGACGAGGCCGCACCGGAACCGCACGCTCCTGCTGTTGCTCGTCGTGGTGCCGTTCTGGGTGAGCATCCTGCTGCGGACGTATGCGTGGGCGCTGATCCTGTCGCAGAAGGGGCCGCTCTCGACCGGCCTGCAGCACCTCGGGGTGATCTCGCACCCGCTCGGGCTGGTCGGGACGTCGCGCGCCGTCTGGATCGGGCTGGTCTACGACTACCTGCCGCTCATGCTGTTCCCGCTGTACGTCTCGATCGAACGCGTGGACCGCGGGTTGGTGGACGCCTCGCGCGACCTCGGGCGGGGCCGGTGGGCGACGTTCCGGCGGGTCATGCTGCCGCTCACGCTGCCCGGCATCCTCACCGGCTGCCTGCTGGTGTTCATCCCGATGACCGGCGAGTACGTCGTGCCGTCGATCCTCGGCGGTGGGAAGTCGGCGCTGTTCGGACCGGTGGTCGCCGGGCAGTTCCTGGAGGCGGTGAACTACCCGTTCGGCGCGGCGATGTCGGTGGCGCTGATCGCGTTCCTGCTGGTGGTCATCACGCTGTACCTGCGGTCGCTCGGGCGGAAGGCGGAGCTGAACCTGGGGGCGGCGCTGTGAGCGCAGCGCCGGTCGGGGTCGCGGCCCCGGTGGCGACCGCTGCTTCGAGGTCGCGCTCGCCGGGCGACCGGGTGGCCGACGGCGTGCTCCGTGGGTGGGGCGTGCTGGTGTACGTGTTCCTGTACGCGCCGATCGTGGTCGTCGTGATCTACGCGTTCAACGACTCGCGGCTGGTCGAGGTGTGGAACGGATTCGGGCTGCACTACTGGGCGAGCACGTGGTCCGACCCGGGGGTGCGGAGCGCGCTCGTCCTTTCGCTGTGGACCGCGTCGGCGAACGCGGTCATCGCGACGGTGCTCGGCACTGCGGCGGCCCTGGCGCTGCGGAACGTCGGACGGCGGACGCGGACCGTGTACGACGGGTTCATGTACACGGCGATCATCGTGCCGGAGATCGTGATCGCGATCGCGTCGCTGCTGTTCCTGTCGAAGATCCACTTCCCGCTGGGGCCGCCGGCGATCGTCGCCACGCACGCGGTGTTCAACATCTCCGTGGTGACGCTGATCTGCCGGGCGCGGCTCGCGAGCATGGACCGGTCGCTGGAGGAGGCGTCGGCCGACCTCGGGGCCGGGCGGAGTGCGACCTTCCGGCAGGTGACGTTCCCGCAGCTGTGGCCGGCGGTGCTCGGGGGCGGGCTGCTCGCGTTCACGTTCTCGTTCGACGACGTGGTGCTGTCGACCTTCGTGTCGGCGCCGGGGTCGACGACGCTGCCGCTGCGGGTGTTCTCGGAGCTGCGGTTCGGGCTGTCGCCGGCGGCGAACGTCATCGCGACGACCATGCTCCTGATCACGATGACCGCGGTGGTGACGGCGCAGGTGCTGATCCGGCGAACGGATGCCCGGGCCCAGGCGGGAGCTGCGGCATGAGCGCAGCCGACGAGTTCGACCTCGGCGCGCGCCTGCGTGTGCTCCGCGAGCAGCGCGGCCTGTCCCTCCGCGCCGTGGCCCAGGAGGCCGGCGTCTCCGAGAGCTTCCTGTCGCAGGTCGAACGCGGCATCGCGAGCCCGTCGATCGCGAGCCTCCAGCGGGTCGCGGCGGCCCTCGGCACGCCACTGGCACCGCTGTTCGAGGGGCCCCGGACGACGGGCCGCGTCGTCCGCGCATCCGAACGCCGCCGGATGGCGCATCCCAAGCGGCAGTGGGAGGACTCGCTCGTCACGCCGCCGGGGTCGTCGAAGCTCCAGGTGATCATCTCGGTGGTCGAGCCCGGCGGCGGCTCCGGCGACGAGCCGTATTCGCACGACTCCGACGAGGAGTGCGTCCTGCTGCTGTCCGGCCGGCTGCATTTCTGGGTGGGGGACGAGTTCTACGACCTCGGCGAGGGCGACAGCCTGCTGTTCGAGAGCCGGATCCCGCACCGGAACCGAAACCCGGGCCCGACGAAGGCCGAGGTGCTGTGGGTCATCACGCCGCCGTCGTACTGACCCTCAGGGCGGAACGGTGACCCGCCCGCGGAGCCTGTGGCTCGACGAGGCGCTCGCGCGGCCGGGCGAGGAGGACGCGCCGGCGCTTTCGGGCGACGAACGGGCCGACGTCTGCATCGTCGGCGGCGGGTACACGGGGCTGTGGACGGCTTTGAGGATCCGCGAGCTCGAACCCGCGGCCTCGGTGATCGTGGTCGAGTCGGACGTGTGCGGCGGGGGAGCGAGCGGCCGCAACGGCGGGCTCGTGCTGTCGTGGTGGACGAAGTTCGCGACGCTCCGCAAGCGCGCCGGCACGGACGAGGCGCTTCGGATGGCCCGCGCGTCGGCCCACGCCGTGTCGGCCATCGGCGACGAGTCCGCCCGCCTGGGCATCGACGCTGGATACCGCCACGACGGGTACCTCTGGGTTGCGACGAACGTCGAGCAGGTCGGGTCGTGGACCCCGACGGTCGACGAGCTCGCCAGGCTCGGCGAGCACCCGTTCGAGGAGCTGCCGCCGGACCGCCTTACCGAACGAACCGGAACCCGCTCGCACGTGGCCGGCGTGTTCGAGGCGAGCGGGGCGATCGTCCAGCCGGCGCTCCTCGCCCGCGGGCTGCGCCGGGCCGCCGTGGACCGCGGGATCCGGATCTTCGAGCACACCCCGATGACGGGCCTGGACCGCCGGGCCGGTGGAGGGGTCACGGTGCGGACGCCGGCCGGTTCGGTGCGAGCCGGCGTGGTCGTCCTGGCGATGAACAGCTGGGCCGTCCGGTTCCGGGCCGTGCGGCGGCACGTCCTGGTGATCGGGTCGGACGTCGCGTCGACGCCGCCGATCCCCGACCGGCTGGCGGAGCTCGGGTGGACGGACGGCCTGGGTGTTTCCGACTCGCGCCTGCTCGTGCACTACTACCGGACCACTGCGGACCGGCGGATCGTGTTCGGGAAGGGGGGCGGCGCGCTGGCGCTCGGCCGCCGGCTCGGCGGCCGGTTCGAGGGGCCGTCCCGCCGCGTCCGCGAGCTGCAGCACGCGTTCCGGGTCACGTTCCCTTCGTTGGGGGACGTCCCGCTGGAGCGGACGTGGGGCGGCCCGATCGACCGGACGCGGGCGGGGCTGCCGTTCTTCGGTCCGATCGACGGCCGGCCGGACGTGCTGGTCGGGGCGGGGTACTCGGGGAACGGGGTCGGGCCGTCCTACCTGGGCGGGCGGGTCCTCGCGTCGCTCGCGCTCGGGCGGGACGACGAGTGGTCGGGGTTCCCGCTGGCGGGGCCGCCCGATGGGACCTTCCCGCCGGAGCCGTTCCGGTGGGGTGGCGGCCACGTGGTCCGGGCGGCGATCGCCCGCAAGGAGCGCCGCGACGACGAGGGGCGTCGGGTGGGCTCGCTCACGCGGGGCCTGGTGCGGCTTGCGCCCGCAGGCCTGGTTCCGGTGAAAGGGCGATAGGGGTCGTTCGGGCGAGCCGTGTCAGGCGCGCGTCGCCTGCCACGTTCCGGTGTCGCCCTGGGTCGTGGCGTACCTGCCCGACATCGTGTCGCCGTGCACGCTCCCCGTGAAGGTGACCGGGATGCCCGAGACCGTGGGAGGAGGCGGCGGTGCGCCCGGCGTTTCGGGTTCCTGTGGGCCGTCCTGTTCGCTCATGATCGAGCGCCAGGGTACGGGACCGCGTCCGAAAACGGGGGGTCCCGGCGTGGGGCCGGGGATGGAGTCTCAGGCCCGGTGCGAGGACCACACGCCGTGGTCACCGCTGCCGTCGTTCGCCTTGTACGTCCCCGACGTCGTGTCGCCGTTCAGCGTTCCGGTGAACGTGACCAGGAACCCCTTGATGGCCCCGAACGTGATCGTCGTTCCGTCGAACGTGCCCCTGACCGTGCTGTGCTGCGTGCCCCCCGGGGCGTGGACGGTGATCGTCCCGTGGATGTTGCCGTTCGTCACGGTGATCTTCATGAGGAACGTCCCGTTGACCGGGAACTTCTGGCTCTTCCATTTCCCGTCCCAGGTGCCGTCGAGCCCGGTCTGGGGCGGCGGCGGGATGGGCGCGGTCGTCGAGCCCGTCGTGGGTGCGGTGGTGGGAGCGGTCGTCGGTGCCGTCGTCGCGGTGGTGGTCGCCCCCGTGGTCGGGGCGGTGGTCGCCTTCGTCGTCGCGGCGGTCGTCGGCGGTGCGGGCGCGGTCGTGGCGACCGCCTTGGTCGTGGCGACACCGACGCCGGCCTCGCCCCCGGAGTTCGAACCGGCGGCCTTGACGATCAGTGCCGTGGCCCCCCCGACCACCACGACCGACGTCGCGATCACGGCGATCTTCGCGGGGATGCCGAGGCGGCCGAACCGGTGGCCCGCGCGGGCCGCGCGTCCGAGCTGCTGCCCCTGACCCGCCGGGCCGAGCTGCTGGCTGCCCGGGGTCG
>DATLUW010000682.1:0-2089 GCA_035577825.1 Actinomycetota bacterium
CTGAGCATTCACACGGTGTCTACCCCGGCAATTCGATGGATAACGTTCAAATAACAAAACCCTTACGGCGCCGAGATAACACAACGTTTACGAACCGGTTCGGGCAATACTTCAGGGAATTCGAAGAAACCGAGGAGGAACGATGGGACACAACCTCGAGGAGACCGCCCGCGCGCTGGTCGCGCCCGGCAAGGGGATCCTCGCTGCCGACGAGAGCAGCGGCACGATCAAGAAGCGTTTCGACTCGATCGGCGTCGAGTCGACCGAGGACAGCCGGCGCGCCTACCGCGACATGCTGTTCACAACCGACGGAGCGGCCGACCACATCAGCGGCGTGATCCTCTACGACGAGACGATCCGTCAGTCGGCGCACGACGGCGCACCCTTCCCACGGCTCCTCGAGAGCCAGGGCGTCATCCCGGGCATCAAAGTCGACCTGGGCGCGAAAGATCTCGCGCACGCACCCGGGGAGAAGATCACCGAGGGGCTGGACGGCCTCCGCGAGCGTCTCGCCGAGTACGCCGGGCTCGGTGCCCGGTTCACCAAGTGGCGCGCCGTGATCACGATCGGCGAAGGCATCCCGAGCGAGTACTGCCTCTGGACGAACGCGCACGCACTCGCCCGCTACGCGGCGCTCAGCCAGGAGGCGGGCCTCGTCCCGATCGTCGAGCCCGAGGTGCTGATGGACGGGAACCACTCGATCGAGACGAGCTTCGAGGTCACGTCCCGCACCCTGCACGCGGTCTTCACCGAGCTGCGCGACCAGCGGGCGCACTTCGAGCAGATGCTGCTGAAGCCGAACATGGTGCTCTCCGGCTACGACGCGTCAGGCCGGGCGGGGATCCAGGAGGTCGCCGATCAGACGATCCGGTGCTTCCGGCGCCACGTCCCGGCGGCTGTGCCCGGAATCGTGTTCCTCTCCGGCGGGCAGACCGACGAGGACGCCACCGCCCACCTGAACGCGATGAACGCCATGGGCCCGCACCCCTGGGAGCTGTCGTTCTCGTACGGGAGGGCGCTCCAGGCGCCGGCCCTGAAGGCATGGGGCGGCGACGAGGCGAACGTCTCGGCCGGACAGGCCGCGTACCTGCAGCGCGCGAAGCTGAACGGCCTCGCCCGCTCGGGGAGCTATTCGCCGGAGATGGAGACCGCGGTAGCCGCCTGATCTGCGCTAGCCCAGCGAGTGCGCCGTGAGCCAGCCGGCCACGCGCGCGAACAGACCGTCGGGGAAGCCCGCCCGGTCGAAGAGCGAGTGCGGTGCCGCGGGGTACAGCACCGTCTCGAAGTCGTGTCCCGCGGTGAGACCACTGAGCAGCTGCATGCTCCGCCCGGTCGGCTGGTTCCGATCGGCTCCGCCGAAGAGCCAGAGCACCGGGATCGCCAGCTGCCGCACCCACGGGACCGGGTCGTAGCCGCTCGGGCCGAGGGCCTGCGCCTGCGCTTCTGCCTCGGGGATCGAGCCCGCCGACTGGACGACGTTGAAGAACGAGTCCGACTCGCCCTGTGTGACGAGAGGGCCCGACTCGATCACGGCCCACGAGACCGCGCGACCCGCCCGGGCAGCCGCCTGCGGGATGATCCAGCCCGCCTGGCTGATCCCGTAGAAACCGACCCGGGCATGGTCGATTCCCGGTTGTCCCGCCACGAACCGGGCCGCCGCGACGGCGTCGCCGGCAAGAAGGCCGATGGTCGCCGGGCTCGCGAGGCTCCCGGGATAACGCCCGGTCGACTGGCCGACGCCGCGCTTGTCGTACGCGAGCACGGCGACGCCGCGCGAGATGAACGCTGAGTCGAGCCAGTGGGACTCCTCGCGGAGGGTCGGACCCGATCCCGAGACGTAGACGGCCGCGGGAAACGGCCCCTGGCCCGGCGGAAGCGTCAGCGTTCCGGTGAGCACCGCGCCCGATGCCGGGATCCGGACCTCGAACTGACGCACGCCGAGGCGCTCCCCCAGCGCCGCCGGCGGCGTCCGGAACGTCCCGGTGTCGAGGTCGACGGCAAGTGGGCTCGACGAGAACCCGAACCGCGTGAAGCGGATGACCTCCACGCGCGGGGACGCGTAGTACCCGAGGGACGCATCCGGGCTGCG
>DATLUW010000683.1:0-3508 GCA_035577825.1 Actinomycetota bacterium
AGATCGACACGGACTGGGCGGGATTCGTGGGTCCGGGCGTCGCCAACATCGGCCTCGACGGCAGCGCCGCGAGCGCCGGGCCCAACTCGGCGGGGCCGGACAGCGGTCAGGTCGCCGTTCCGGACAGCGGGACCACCGGAACCTGGATGGACGAGACCGACCTTCGGCCGACGCTCATGTACCTGACCGGTCTGAAGGACGACTACGCGAGCGACGGCCGGGTCGTCTCCGATCTCCTGACGTCACCGAATTCCGCGCTCTCAGGCAGGAAGATGCAGGACCTGGGGGCCTGCTACAAACAGCTGAACTCGAGCGTCGGACAATTCGGGACCGACACGCTCAGGGCGGCGACGCAGGCCATCGAGAGCACCAGCAGCGGCGACCTCGCGTACTCCTCGACGGTAGCGACCCTCGCGGGGCTGGGGTCGTCTCGGGACAAGAAGGCCTCCGCCATCAAGGCGAAGCTCGAGGCCGCCGCGTTCCAGAACGCCGCGGTCCCAAACGCGAACGGGCTGCTGAACAGCTGTGAGGACCTCCTGCAACAGGCGAACGACCTGACGGCGCCCTGACCGATCTGGCAGCCAGGGCTCCGGGGCACACCGAGAGCCTTGACGACGAGTACCGCGGGTGATTTCGGCCTGCCCGGTCGCCCCACGGTTTCGCCTGCGGATCAGCCCCTCGTCACGCGGCGAGCGCCGGGATGAGAGCGGCTCCGTTCGGCGTGCCGAGACCGGTCACCGGATCCCATCCGGTCCAATTCGGCTTCGTGAGGCGGACACGGCCACGAATGGGGCGCCGCGCACGGACGGCGCCCCATCGCAGCGTTGGCTCAGCCGGTCGTGGCGCTGAAGATGTCGTTGTTGCCGAAGTTCGCCGGGCAGTCGGCCAAGGGCCACGGGGCAGGGGACACCCGGTGTCCGGCGTCGATGCTGGCCTGCCGCCAGCTGTCCATGGCGGGGCAGTCCGCCGTATTGCGAACGTCGTCCCACACGCCCGCGCCGTACGTGCGTGTGGCGACGGCGTACACGTAGTCCCCCAGGAACTCGTTGTAGAGGATGCGTCCCTGACTGGACCCCCTCGCATCCCCGAATGGGCCCGTATAGACCGTGGTCCACCCGCCGGGTGTTCCTCCCGCCCCGAGGGTGGCCATTCGGAATACGCCGTTCTCGGGCCGAGGGGCCCCCGTTGTGTCCTGGAAGGGTGCGCCGAACGACTGGTACACGACGTAGAGCTGCTGTCCGTTCGGCGAGATCGCCGGCGCCGTGTACGCGGGCCGGTCGCCGGGCTCGGATACCGGGGTGGGAGTGCTCCACGTCCTCCCGAGGTTCGTCGAATAGGAGAGCATCGCCACTTCGTGATTGAGTCCGAACTTGCCGTCGACCCAGGCGTCGACGATCTGGTTGGTGGCGTCGGCCCCGGTCGGGGCGCCGTTCGCGATGTCGACCGAGGGCATCGCGGCCAGGTCTGCGCGAGCTCCCGAGTAGCCATCCTCCACGCAACGCCCGGTAACCGGGTCGGTCCGGAAGCAAATGTCGTTGATCGGCACCACGTCGACAGGCGGGCGCCACGTCTGCCCACCGTCATTCGACTTGATCATCGTGTGGAACCCGGCAAGCGACGTGCCGCCGAAGTGGGTGAAGAAGGCGTACACGCCACCGTGGCTGTCGGTCCGCACGGTGCAGCCGTCGAACGAGCCCTGCGTCGCGCTCGCGATGGGCGGCGCGACCTCGTGTGTCTTCCACGTGATCCCGCCATCCGGGGAGACGGCGACCATCGGCTTCAGGGGGAAGGCGTTTCCGCCGCTGAACGAGTGGAAGTCCGAGTAGCACAGGTAGACGTTGCCGAAGAACGGGCTCGACGCCGCGTTGTCGGCCCAGATCTGCTCCTTGTCGAGCCCGGCGGACGACGAGACGTGCGCCGGGACGAAGTAGGGCCTGGACCAGTTGCTCTGATCCGCCACCCGGGCCGGGGTGATGTCGTCGATGTGGGACACCGTGATGGCGATGGGCGTGTTCTGGCCGCCCTGGGAGATCCGCGTGTCCGTCAAATTCGTCGCGAGCGTCGAGAAGTACAGGCGGGACCCGTTGGCCCAGGAGAACGAGCCGTTCTTGCGGACCGGTCCGAATGCAACCCCGGTGTCGCTTCGTGACCGGAGCCCGTTCTCGTAGTAGTTGGGGACGGTGTGAATAGGGCCGGGGTGCGGAGTGCACGGCTCGACGCTGGGGTCGCAGTCGGCCGCGGTGAGCCCGTGGTAAGTCGGCTGGACCCACGAGTGGCCGCTGTTGAAGGAGAAATACACCCCCGACAGCCCCACGCCAAGGTTGAACGTCCCCAGCGGGAACGAGCACGCGCCTGCTGTCGTGGACGCCTGGCGCGAGCAGGGTTGCATGTCAACCAGGTCGTTGGCCCCCGCCGCGAGCACGGTCGGCTGCGTCGGGTCGACTGCGAGTGATGGCTCGTTCACCGCGTTTTGCGGGTGGTTGTTCGTGGGGCTGGCGACGCTGACCAGGGCGTCCACGACCACCGCGTTCGCTGCTGGAAGACCTGCCAACAACGTCCACAGCATTGTGGCTGCGGCGGCCATCGGCAGGAACCCTCGTTCTCTCCATCCTCTCATCGACTTCTCCTTCTTCCCCCCAGTCGCTGGACGGTGATGGGTTGGTCAGGGCGGTCGGCTGGTCGCCCGGAGCCGAAGGGAGAGGGCGAGCGCTGATCGAGACGGGCAGGTGAGAGAGGTGGTGGGGCCCACGCTCCTCCTCCGATCCGAGGGCGGCCGGGATCGAGTGTTTCAGCGGCTCCCCGGTTTGCGCAAATCCAGCGGCGAGCCCCTCTGGGGAGGCGTCTTGCTCGCCGTGCCGGTCGAATCGTCGGCCACCGTCGGGTCGCTCGCGGCTACCGCCGGGAGGATTCCTCTGATCCGGGAGAGGCGACCGGCCCGCGGCCGGTCGCCTCTCGGTTTCGTCTGCGGATCAGCTCCTCGTCACGCGGCGAGCGCCGGGATGAGAGCGGCTCCGTTCGGCGTGCCAAGACCGGTCACCGGATCCCATCCGGTGGTGGCGGGGTACCCGGGGATGCTCGGGTCCGTCTGGTTGTTCCCGGTCGTCACGTCGTAGAAGTAGGTGCTGTAGTTCGGCCCGTTGGCGAGGGCGTACAGCCTGGGACTGATGTTGCCGAGGCCGTGGCCGGCGATCTGGTCGGCGATGGCCGTCATCCCGGCCCACTCGGGCGAGCTTGCGCTCGTGCCGCCCACGACGTACCAGCCGGAGCTGCAGGGGTTGCCGCCCGGGCACGTGATGCCCGTGTAGCCGGGGTTCGTGATGTACACGAGCACACCGGTGCGTGAGCTGGCCTGTGAGGCGATGTCCGGCACGCCCCGGAACGCCCCAATCGGCGTGCTGCCCGCAGGGAGCGCATCCTGGAAGCTCGGCTTGGCGAACACGTGGCTGAACCCGCCGCCCGCGGCGATCCAGCCGACCTCCCGGGCCGTGTTCGGAGCCTGGCAGTTCAC
>DATLUW010000684.1:0-5072 GCA_035577825.1 Actinomycetota bacterium
CGCCTACGCAGCGAACTGGCACTTCATCGGGGCGAGCAGCTACTTCTCGAGCACCGGGTTCCCGAGCCCGCTGCAGCACACGTGGTCGCTCGCGATCGAGGAGCAGTTCTACGTGGCGTGGCCGCTGGTGCTGGCAGCAATCGGTGCGGTGGCGGCCACGTGGGGGCGGCGCCGTTCGCTGATCGCCGCGGTCGGGGCCCTCGCGGCAGTCGCGTCGGCGGCGGCGCTGGTCCTGTTGTGGAGCCCCGGCCACGTCGACCGCGCGTACATGGGCACCGACGCGCGGATCTTCGAACCGCTCCTCGGCGGGCTCGGCGCCGTGGCCGTCACGACGGAGCGGGGGCGGGCGTTCCTGGTGCGGCGGGCGACGGCCGTCACGACGGCCGGCGTCCTGGTGCTGGCGGCCGGCGTCGCGGTCGTCGCGCGCGACGACCGCTTCTACCCTAACGGGGGCGCGCTGCTCGTCGCGATGGCCTCGCTCCTGCTGATCGCGCCGCTGTGGGTCGCACGCTCGCAGCCACCCGCCGCCCGCGCGCTCTCGTGGCGGCCGGTCGCGTGGATCGGGCTGATCTCGTACGGCGTGTACCTGTGGCACTGGCCGATGACCGTGTGGCTCCTCCCCCGCGACGCGGCCGGGACGGAACGCGTGTGGCGTTCGCTGCTGGTGGTCGTCCTCACCCTCGGCGCGGCCGCCGCGTCGTTCTACCTGGTCGAACGCCCGGTCCGGACCGGCCGCGCTGTGGCCTGGGTCCGGGGGCGAACGTGGCGCCGGCGGCTGCTCCGGCCCGGGTGGACGCTCGTTGCGGTCCCCGTGGTGCTGGTGCTCGTGGCCGGCATCTCGATGGCAGCCACCGACGTGCCGCCGCTCGGCCCGGCAGACAGTGTGGTGATGTTCGTCGGGGACTCGGTCCCGGGCTACCTGGCGCCGACGTTCGAGCGGGTCGTCGCGCCGCGGGGCTGGCGGCTCGTCAACACCGCGCAGGGGAGCTGCAACGCTGCCGGCGACCGGGCGCGGACCGACGCGGACGGGACCGTGACCACCTCACCGGCCTGTGAGCGGACGGTGGCAAACGAGGACCGCGTGATCCGGACCGTCCGCCCCGACGTCGTCGTGTGGTGGGACCGGTGGTCCCTGAACGACTTCGTCGAACCCGACGGAACCGTCGTCCACCGGACCGCTCCGGACTTCCTGGCCCGGCGGGAGGCGACGGTCGACGCCACGGTCCGGCGGCTGGCCGCCGGCGGCGCGATGGTGGTGATCCTCGCGGTGGAGCCGCCGGGGATCGGCATCCACGACGCTTGTACGCACGGGTTCTGCACGAGCTGGAAGCTGTTCGAGCTGGCGCACTACCGCGAGCTGGCCGTGCCATGGAACGCCTACCTGGCCGAGTACGCGGCCGACCACTCGGACATCGCGCGGTTCGTCTCGCTGATCCCGGTCGTGTGCCACGACGACGGGGTGCCGTGCGACGACCGGATCGACGGCGTGCCCGCGCGGCCGTTCGGGACGCACTACCGGGGCGCCGGCGCCACGCTGGTGTCGCGGGCGATCGCCGCGCGCATCGCCATGTTCATGCCGGGCGCGAGCGCGAGCCCGGCGGCATCCCCGGCGGGCTGAACGACAACCGGCCCGTCGCTCAGGTCGCCGCGATCTGGATGAGGTTGCCGCAGGTGTCGTCGAACACCGCGGTCGTCACCGGCCCCATCGCGACTGGCTCCTGGGTGAACCGCACGCCCAGCGACTGAAGGCGTTCGAACTCGGCCTGCACGTCGTCGACCGCGAACGACGTGAACGGGATCCCGTCGGCCACCAGCGCCTCCTTGAACGGCCGGGCGGCGGGGTGGGCGTCGGGCTCGAGGACGAGCTCCGTTCCGTCCGGATCGTCCGGCGAGACCACGGTCAGCCACCGCGCCTCGCCCAGGGGGATCTCCGTCTTCTTCACGAAGCCCAGGACCTGGGTGTAGAAGCGCAGCGCCCTGTCCTGGTCGTCGACGAGCACGCTCGTCAGGTTGATCCTCATGGCTACTCCTCCGTCGCCGGCCACCGCTCCGCGATCCCGCGCAGCGGCCGGGTGTCGATGTGGTGGAACTTGTAGCGGCCATCCCGCCTCGTGGTGAGGAGGCCGGCCTCCTCGAGCACGTCGAGGTGCTGCGAGATCGCCTGGCGGCTCGACGTCAGCCCGTGCTTCATGGCGAGCCGCGCGCAGATCTCGAACAGCGTCTGCCCGTCCCGGTCGGTCAGCTCGTCCAGGATCGCCCGTCTCGTGGGGTCGGCGAGGGCCCGGAACACGTCACCCACGACGCGGAACGATAGGCAAGTATCCACTTGCCTGTCAAGTCGGGCCCTTTCGAGGCCGGCTCGCAGTCGCGGTGACCGGCGGTCAGTGGGATCATCCGTACAGAGCCGAACCGACCGCCGCCGTATCCGAAAGGGCCTGCCATGCGCGAGTACCGGCTGTTCATCGGGGGGGAGTTCGTCGACGCGGCGGACGGAGAGACGACGGAGACGCCGAACCCGTCGACCGGCGAGCCCGCCGGCAGGGTCGCCGTCGGCGGTGCCGAGGACGTCCGGCGCGCGATCGCCGCCGCGCGCACCGCGGCCGACGAGGGCCCCTGGCCGTCCATGAAGCCGCAGGAACGGTCGCGCATCATGCTCGACGCGTTCGGCAGGATCGCAGGCGCCGCCTCGGAGTTCGCCCAGATCGAGACCGAGGATGCCGGGCACACGGTTCGCATGTCGAACCTGTTCACGGTCCCCTACTCGAACGAGTTCTGGCGGTTCCTGGCCGATCTCGGCGGGCGCATCCCCTACACGGAGAAGGTCGAGCCCTACGGGTTCCCGACGGAGTCCTGGGAATGGGTCGAGCGCGAGCCCTACGGCGTGGTCGGCGCGATCATCCCGTGGAACCTCCCCTACATGATGGCCATGTGGAAGATCCCGCCGGCCATCGCGACGGGGAACACGATCGTGCTGAAGCCCGCGCTCGAGACGCCGCTCTCGGCCCTGGCGCTCGCGGAGGTGCTGGCGGAGACCGACATCCCGCCCGGCGTGGTGAACATCGTGCCCGGCCACGGCCCGCAGGCCGGCGAGGCGCTCGTGACGGACGACCGCGTGGACAAGGTCACGTTCACCGGTTCGACCGAGGTGGGGCGGCGGATCATGAAGCTCGCCTCCGGCAGCCTCAAGCACGTCTCGCTCGAGCTCGGCGGCAAGGGCCCGAACATCCTGCTCGACGACGCCGACCTCGATATCGCGATCCCGGGCTCGCTGTTCGCGACCTACATGCACCAGGGCCAGTTCTGCACGAGCGGCACGCGGCTGTTCGCCCCCGCGGGGTTGTACGACGAGGTCACCGCCCGCCTGGTCGAGCTGGCCGAGTCGCTCAACGTGGGGAGCGCGGAGGACTTCGCCTCGGACATGGGGCCAGTGCTCAATCGGACGCAGTTCGACACGATCGACAGGTACGTGCAGGTCGGGCAGGAGGAGGGCGCGAAGCTCCTCACCGGCGGCCACCGGATCACCGAAGGCGTCCCGGAGGGCGGGTACTACTACGAGCCGACGATCTTCGGCGACGTGGAGAACTCGATGGTCATCGCGCAGGAGGAGATCTTCGGGCCCGTGCTGTCGGTGATCCGGTACGAGTCGGTCGAGGACGCCGTCCGCATGGCGAACGACACGGTGTACGGCCTGTCGGGCGGCGTGTGGTCGCGGGACATCCCGCGGGCGCTCGCGATCGCGCGGCGCTTGAAGGCCGGGTCGGTGTGGATCAACGACTGGCATCTGCTGTCGCCGGCCGCGCCGCACGGCGGCTACAAGCAGTCCGGGCTCGGCCGCGAGCACGGCATCTGGGGCCTCAACCAGTACCTGGAGACGAAGTACATCCGCGTCGCCCAGGAGGCCACGAAGGACCAGAAGTTCTGGTACCAGGTGCTGGGGGTCTGACGTCCCCGTGAGGGTCACCGCCACGCAGCGGGCCGAAGAGGCCGTCCGGCTGGTCCGGGCCTCCGGGCGCCGGGACCTCGTCATGGTGCTCGGGACCGGGTGCTGCGACTCGACCGCGCCGTTCCTGTACGACCGGAACTACTACCCCGGCCCCGGGGCGGTCGAGGTCGGCCGGGTCGCGGGCGCGCCGGTGTTCGTTCAGGGGTGGCTTGCGAAGCTGTACGGCGAGGACGGCTCACTGGTGGTCGACGTGGACGAGGACGTCGTCGCCGATTCGTTCTCGCTCGAGACCGAGCACGGCCGGCGGTTCACGCTGCGCCTTCCCACTCGCGAACGCCCGGGTCCGCTCCCCGGGTAGCGCGTGCAAACGGTCAGCTCCAGGAAGCGTCGGCCCAAACGGCCGCGGACCAGTTTGCAGCGAGCCAGTTGTTCGACGACCACGACGTCCCGGCCCAGCCGCTCGCTGTCCATGTCCCTGACGACCAGGATTTTCCGGACCAGGACGAGCCGGACCATGACTTGCCGGACCACGCAGCTCCGCTCCACGTCTTGCCGGACCACGACTTGCCGGACCAGTCGGCCCCCGACCAGGACCTGCCGTTCCACGTGCCGCCGGACCAGGACTTGCCCTGCCCCTCGAGCGTGGCCATGGCGGACGCGGCGAACCCCGAGGCCAAGATGTCCTGCTCCCCGGCCAGGACGACGCCGTCCATCACTAGGTCACCTGATCCGCGCGAGGCATCCAGCGAACCGGTGCCCGTCGCGGCGGTGAACTTCTGGATGTGGCTGGGCATCGAGGTCGTGAAGGCCTTCGAAAGCTGCATCTCCCCGGCTCCCTGCGCCTGCGTGTCGAACCCGCCGCACTTTTTCGCGGTCGACATCAGCAGCTGCTTCACCTGGTCGGGCGTAGCGGTCGGGGTCCGCGACAGGATGAGCGCCGCGGCACCCGAGACGACCGCGGCCGCCTGCGACGTGCCGCTCCCCCGGAACAACGACGTGTCGACCGCTCCAGTGTCCGAATGGTTCAGGTCGATGCTCGAGCCCGGGTCGCGAAGGCTGGCAACGTGTGAGCCGGGAGCGACGAGATCGGGGTTCTTGCAGAGGCTGCCGCACCCCGAGGAGCTCGCCG
>DATLUW010000685.1:0-7649 GCA_035577825.1 Actinomycetota bacterium
CACCTCGGCCGCCGCCTCCATCTCCCGCGCCCGGATCGGTCGCATGAACTCGCGGTCCTCGCCGGGCGTGTTCGACCCCGCGGAGCCGTCCGTGGCGCACACGTAGTGCACCTCGGTTCCCTCGCGGACCCACCGCGCGACGGTGCCGCCGGAGCCGAACTCGGCGTCGTCGGGATGGGCGAACAGGACCAGGGCACGCGCGAACTGCATGACCAGTCCAGCGTACCGGATCACCCCGACACGCCCGACCGGGGGTGGCCGCGAGCGGCCGCGGGCCGGGCCGGGGCGCTCGGCGCATCCTGGCCCGGTAACCCACGACTACGGACGGGACGTTTCGGCGGCGGGAGCTTCCGCCGAACCTCCCGTCCCGCTCACGCGCATCGCCGCGACGACGGCCGCGCCTTCCTCTCGCCACATCCGGTGGACGTTGAACCTGATCTCCTTGCGGCCGGGCGCCTGGTACCGGAAGTGGCTCCACACGCCCATGCCCATGTCGACGTCGGAGAGCGTCACCGACTCGATCGGGTCCGCCCACGCCAGCCCTTGAGGACGGCCGGATGCCTTCGAGCCGGCGAGGAACAGCACGCGCCGGTCGGTGACCACGATGTAGTAGTTGCGCTGCCCGCCGATCATGCCGAGGAGCCCGCCCACCAGCCACGGGCTCGCGCCCGAGAGCGACAGCGCCGACGCCCGCACACGCTCGCCGGGCTCGAGCGCCGCGGGGATCGCCGCCTCGAACTGCTGCTTGATCTTCTCCTTGGTGATGGCCACCGAGTCCTCCCTTCGAAATGGGCCGGGTTCCCGGCCGACGACGGGAGGTCTACGGCCGGGCCGGCGCGGCGGCTTCGTGACGTCCGTCACACGGAGAGGCCGCCCCGGACACCGTTGTTCGAGAGTTCAACTCCGGGGACCGAGCGGTCGATGGAATTTCCCGGGGGACGACGAGACGTGAGCAGAACAAAGCATCACCGGAGGTTCCGGCTGGGACTGGTCGGGCGGTTCGCCCTGGCCAGCCTGGTGGTGTTCGTGCTGATCGCGCTCGGGGTGTCGTTCGTGGCGAGCCGCGAGATGGTCCGCCAGGCCGAACGTTCCGCCCAGTTCCACGCCGTGTACGTCGCCGACCACGTGATGCGGTTCGCGCTCGAGGAATCGCGGCCCGGCGACGACTTCGAGACCCCGTTCACCGGCCGGGCCTACCAGCGCCTCGACACGCTCGTCCGCACGCGGATCCTCGAGGACCCCGTCGTTCGGGTGAAGGTCTACGCGCCGGACGGAACCATCATCTACTCGGACGAGCCGCGGCTCGTCGGCAAGCGATTCGAGGGCGAGCCCGACGCGGAGACCCTGCGGGGTGAGACCGTGAGCGATGTCACCGACCTCTCCGAGCCCGAGAACCTCTTCGAACGCTCGCTCGCCAAGCAGCTGTTCTCGACGTACACGCCCCTGTTCCCCGGATCCGACCCCACCCGCAAGCCCGAGGCGATCGTCGAGACCTACCAGGATTACAGCTCGATCCAGAGCGAGGCCAGCCAGTTCTTCCGCAGCCGCTTGCTGTCGTTCGGGATCGCGCTCGTGGTCCTGTACATCGCGCTCCTGCCCATCGTGCTGGGGGCCTCGCGGGCGCTCCGCCGGCAGAACGCCCAGCTCGAGGAGCAGGCCCGCCGGCTGTCACACACCCTGGAGACCGAGCAGGAGTCCGTCGCCGAGCTCCGCCGGCTGAACAAGATGCAGAGCGACTTCGCGGCGGTGGCGTCGCACGAGCTGCGAACGCCGCTCACCGCGATCCTCGGCTACGTGAAGACCCTGCGCCGGCCGGAGTTCGAGAACGACCCGGTCGCGCGGGCGGAGTTCCTCGCGGCGATCGAACGCCAGTCGGACCGGCTGTTCCGGCTGATCACCAACATGCTCACGGCCGCGCAGGTCGAACATCACGACGGGGCGCTGCAGATCGGCGCCGTCCCGCTCTCCTCGGTGGTCGAGGAGGTCGTCGAGGGGTTCCACGAGTCCAGTGGGCGGCTGGATGTCCGCGTCGCGGAGGACCTGCCGCCGCTCGAGACGGACCGCGTCCTGCTCGGCGAGGTGCTCGCGAACCTCATCGACAACGCCCTCAAGTACTCGGGAGCGACGACACAGGTGGTGGTCGCCGCGCAGGCGGCCGGCGGGGAGATGCAGATCACGGTGCACGACGCCGGCGTCGGGATCTCGCCCCAGGAGCGCGAGCGGATCTTCGACCGCTTCTACCAGAGCGACCAGTCGACGACGCGGCGGTTCGGCGGCGTGGGGCTCGGGCTCCATCTCGTGCGCGAGCTGACCCGAAGGCTCGGCGGGTCCGTGGCGCTCGAAAGCGAACCGGGCGTCGGGACGACCTTCCTGATCCGGCTCCCGATCCTGCTCCCGGCGGCGCCGCAAGCGCCGGCGGTCCCGAACGTGCCCGTCCGGGCCGGGCGCTGACCGCCCACCCGCCTGCCGCGCGTCGGCCGCGCCGCCGCCGCCGCACGCAGGCCGCGCCTTCGCCGCTTCCTCAGATCCGCCAGTGGATGCGGAGCCACGTCCGGCGGCCGCACGCCGGACAACGCATCAGCGACGGGAACCGCCGCAGGAACGGTAGGTGCAGCGAGGGGATGCCGAGCCGGATGAGGTCGCCGGCGGTGACCGGCGTCTCGCGGCGGCAGGCCGAGCACTCGAGCAGGAACGTCCCAAACGCCGGCTCAGGACGCTTCGGGCCGGAGGAGTAGAGCGCGGCCCGCCCCAGCGGGTCGCGCTCGGTGGCCGGCGCGACCTCGTCCTGCGCTGCCGTCCCCGCGGCTTCGCCGCGGGGACGGATCCGGTCGAGCCCGGTCCGCCGGACCGCCGGTCGGTCCGACCGGCGCTCCTCGATCCGCACCGTCCGAACCCGCCGAGGGGCCGGCTCCGCCTCATCGTGCGGTTCGGTCGGCGCGGGCGTCGATTCGGTCGAGGATTCCGCCTGGTATCCGACGTCGTCGCGGGGCTCCTCGGCGGACGGCTCGGATTCGTCGTCCCGGGGCGGTTGCGGGCCGCCGATCCCGATGTGCTGGAGCGGCTCGTGCATCCGCCGTCCGGAGCGCCGCTTCGAGCCGCCTCCGCCGTCCATCAGGAGTCGAACTGCCGGGCCAGCTCGCGGTACGCGTCGGCGCCCGGGTGCGAGGGCGCGTACCGGATGATGCTCCGCCCGTCGCGGGGCGCCTCGGCGAACCGGATGCTCTTGCGGATCGGCGGCTCGAGCACGGGGAGCCCGTAGCGCCCTCCGACGTCGGCGAGCACCTCCCGCGCGTGGTTCGTCCGGCCGTCGAACATCGTCGGGAGGATCCCCCGCACGACCAGGCCGCGGTTGGTGAGGCGGCGGACGTCCTCGATCGAGGACAGCAGTTGGCCGACCCCCCGGTGGGAAAGCGTTTCGCACTGCAGCGGGATCACGACCTCGTCGGCGGCCGTGAGCGCGTTGATCGTCAGCACGCCGAGCGACGGCGGGCAGTCGAGCAGTACCAAGTCGAAGTCCTCGAGGTCGCCGAGGATCCCGCGGAGGGCGTACTCGCGACCGGTTCGCGTCAGCAGGTAGGCTTCGGCGCCGGCAAGGTCGATGTTCGCCGGGAGCAGGGCGAAGTCGTCGTCCGGGACCTCGACCACCGCCTCGCGCGGCCCCGCCCGGCCGACCAGCACGTCGTGCACGGTCGGCTCGAGGTCGTCCGGCTCGAGCCCCAGGCTGAAGGTGAGGCAGGCCTGTGGGTCCAGGTCGACCGCCAGCACCTTCCGGCCGCGTTCGCTCAGGGCGGATGCGAGCGCGGCGACGGTGGTCGTCTTGGCGACCCCGCCCTTCTGGTTGGCGACGGCGATGACGCGGCTCACGGTGCCGACCCTTGTACCCCCGCCGGCGGCCGGCGGCAACCCCACCGCGTGCCGGCGCCCGTGATCAGGCCCCGGGATCGGTGAAGTCGATCGACCCCAGCAGCGCCTCGGCCCGGTCGACGGCCGCCGTGAGCCATGCCGCGTCCTGCCGCCCGACGTCGTCGTTCGCCGGATACATGAACGTGTTCAGCGACTCGGACGACCCCAACACGACGCCGTGCGCGGCCAGGAAGTCCACGATCGCGAACTCCCAGGTGAACAGCGCCGTGCCGTCCCGGTAGGCGTGCACGGAGTACGTCAGGAACCGGTTCGGGTTCGACCGGTACAGCGAGTGGGTCTCCCGCTGTTCGGCCGCCTCGAACCCGTGCGCGGTGAGCGCCTCGTCGAAGGTCACGGTCGCGACGAACCCTACCCGGTCGCGGCGGCCCCGATCTCCGGGCGCTCGCCCCGGCCGTCGCGGCCGACGAACGGCAGCGGCTCGGCACCCTCGCCGGCGACGTGGAGCGGCTCGACCACGCCCGCGCGGGCCCGGGCGACCGAACCGCGCGCCTTGCCGAGCTGGCTCCGGATCTCGTCGGCGCCGTTCGACAGCATGGTCGCCGCGCGGGCGACCTTGTTCTCGAGGACGCCCTCCATCACCTCGAGCACGCCGGACACCTCCGTGAGGCACGCCTCGATGTCCCCCGCCGAGCCGAACCGCGCGACCAGGCTGTACAGGAACAGCAGCACCGGGAGCGCCGCCGAGTAGGGAACGATGACCACGCCGCGACCGAAAGCCTCCGCGTGCGCCCGGCGGAGCACGGCGTACGCGGCGTCGGGAATCGCCGCGACCGCCACGGGGGCGGTCATGCCCGGGTCGAGGTACTGGGCGACCTCCCGGGCGCGGGCGACCACGACCCGTTCGACCTCGCGGACGAGCGCCTCCCGGCGGGCGGGGTCCGTCGCGGCCTCCAGCGCCTCGAGCTCGCGCACGGCCGTCCACTTCGAGTCCACGGGTAGCCGCCGTCCGTCCGGCAGGAGCAGCCCGTACTCGACGACCTTGCCGTTCACCCGGAAATCGCTGACCAGCATGCCGGGCGGCAGCTCGGCGAGGTGCTCGCGGAGGACGTTCTCGCCGGCCCGGCCCTTGGACGACCCGCCGGCGAGCACGGTGGCGAGGCGCCGGACGACCTCCGCGTGCTCGCCGTCGCGGGCGCGGCGTTCCTGTTCGCGGATGCGGAGCTCGTCGAGCGCGTGCCGAGCCGCGCGCATCTCCTGGTGGAGCCGCTCCTCGCCGGCGTCGCGCACCCGCGAGGCGTCGGCCAGGCGCCGGATCTCGGCAGACTGCGCCTCGAGGCGGGCATCGAGCGCGGACGTCGCGAGCCCCGTGTCGTGCGCGTGCCGCCCGCGCACCGCGCGCTGGCGCATCGCGAGCACGAACCCGGCCGCCAACCCGGCGCCGAGCCCGATGAGCGCGATCCCGAACAGTTGCATGGTTCCTCCTTCGAAGGGGCTGTCCGAAGGGCCGGACCGCATCGTGACAGGGGGGTCCGACACGAACCCCGTGTCACGCCGGGCGGCCCTGCGCGACGGAGTAGCATTCGCCGACCTGACCGCGTCGGCCGGAACCGAGGAGCACGCATATGGAGGACGCCACCGACACCACCGCGGCTGAAGCCGCCGGGCCCGCCCATTCGCCGAAGGCACGGGCCCGGAAGTCCGGTTCGAAGCAGCTTCACGCCGGGGTCGACCTCGGCGGCACGAAGATCCAGGTCGCGGTGCTCCGCGACCAGGAGATCGCGGGGAGCTCGCGGGTGCCGACGCCGCAGACCGACGCGGACGACGTGATCGCCGCGATCATCCAGGCCGTGAAGGACTCGCTGACGGAGGCCGGCGCGGCCCCGGGCGACCTTGCCGCGGTCGGGATCGGCACGCCCGGGGAGATCGACGCCGACAAGGGCGAGGTGTCGCTCGCCAACAACGTGCCCGGGTTCATCGACCCGCCGGTCCCGCTCGGGCCGAAGGTCTCCGACGCGCTCGGCGGAGTGACCGTGAAGGTGAACAACGACGTGCGCGTGGCCATCCTCGGTGAGTTCGAACGCGGCGCGGGGCGGCCATACACCAACTTCCTCGGCGTGTTCGTCGGAACGGGCGTCGGCGGCGGCCTCATCCTCGACGGCAAGCTCCGGACGGGCCGGGGCGCTGCCGGGGAGATCGGCCACACCGTGGTCAAGCCCGGCGGCCGGGAGTGCGCGTGCGGCCGCAAGGGTTGTCTCGAGGCCTACGCCGGGCGGGCCCGTCTGGAGCTCCGGGCCCGGGAGCTCCACGACAAGGGCGAGAAGACCGACCTGTTCAAGATCATGGAGAAGAAGGGTCGGACGCGCCTCTCGTCCGGGGTCTGGGCCGACGCGCTGGAGAAGGGCGACGACATGGCGAAGGCGCTCATCGACGATGCGGTGTGGGCGCTCGGCATCGCGGTCGCGAACGCGCAGAACCTCCTTGACGTCGACGCGATCCTGATCGGGGGCGGGCTCGGCGACCGCCTGGGCAAACCCTTCGTCGCACGAGTGGAGAAGGCGATGCATCCCCACCTGTTCGTCGACGAACACCCCCCGACGATGCTGACGACCGGCCTCGGGGACTACTCGGGGGCGGTGGGCGCCGCGGTGCTCGCGGGCGGCTGATCCGAGCCCGGCTCGTCCTCCGACGGCCCGGCCCGCACGGGGTGCTCGGAGTCCCTCGAGGGGCGCTCATCCGCCACCAACCGTTCGCCGAGCGAGGGGTCCGGGACGGGCACCGGCTCGGCGAGCAGCTTCCGCCGGCGCCGCCGGTCGAGGAACGCGAGCCCCACGATCGACCCGATCGACACCAGGAACAGCAGCCAGTACCGCGGGTACGGCGCGTACTCCACGGTTACCACGTGGCGACCCGGCCCGAGCTCGACCCCCAGGAAGCTCGGCGCCATCATCTGGGGCGGTACGACCTTCCCGTCGACCGTGACCCGCCACCTGGGGTCGAACGACTCCTTCAGCACGAGCACCGCGCGGCGGTTCATCCGCACGGTCGCGCCGAACCGCCCGTTCTCGGGATCGGAGGTCTGGCTGAGCACCTCACCGGGCGAGCCGGGCGACGCGCCGGGCTTGATCGTGGCCGGCGCGGCGGGCGCACCCGAGAACGCCACCGTCGGGTACTGCCGGCCGGCGATCAGCGACGACTTCAGGAACGCCTGCATCCGGGTGCCGAGGTTCGTCCGGTCCGCCTCGATCGGGGAGATGGCGTCGACCACCTCGAAGTACCCGTTGGTGTCCTGAACCTCCCACAGGACGAACCGGCCCCGCTGTTCGACCCTCCGCGCCGGAACGAGGGGCGCCGTGCCCTCCGGTTCGATGATGTATCGAACGTCGAAGAGCCGGTACTGGTCGGGGTCGGTCGAGTCGAAGTAGTGGGTCACGCTCGAGGAGAGCGACCACGTCGGCCGGTTGAACCCGACCGCGTCGGTGAGCCCGTACAGCAGCCCGATGTCGTTCGGAACGAACCCCACCATGTAGCCGTGGCCCCAGCCGCTCCCCTGCCCGGAGAAGATCCGTCCGGGCCCCAGCGACTCGGCCTTCGCCACCAGCGCCCGGAAGTCCGCCCCGTCGCCGTGGTCCGCATCGCGCTGCTGGGCGACCCAGGTGAACTGCCGCTCGGCGTAGTCCGCCCGGTCGAGGAAGCCGGGCGTCACGAACGCGATCCCGATCACGGCGACGCCGATTCCGACCGCGACCGGCTTCCACCGCGCGGACGAGGGCCACGGGATTCGGCGG
>DATLUW010000686.1:0-2123 GCA_035577825.1 Actinomycetota bacterium
GCGAAGAAGAAGAACGACGTGGGGAACAGCGCGAGCAGCAGCACGGTCGTCCGGGCGGCTCCGACCGAGATCTCGCGCGCGGTGAGCCGGTACAGCACGATCAGCGCGCCGAGGAACGACAGGTTCGACACGAGCAGCGAGGCCGGCAGCGGGTGCCCCCCGAGCAGCCACGACACCGCGCGGATCGCGAGCGGGTACAGCGGGAAGAACGCAGCGCTCCCGTCGCCGGCCGCGTACCCGCCGTCGGCGATCCGCAGGAACCACAGCCCGTCGGCCCGCTCCCACGCGGTGAAGAACAGGTGCAGGCTGCTCCCGCTGTACTGGGGCGTGGACCATCCCGGCGGGACCACCGGGGTGACGGTGTGGGGGAGTGTCCCCATCGCGACGAGGCCGAGCACCCACAGCCCGATGCGGACCGCCAGGAACACCACGAGGCAGTAGCGGATGCCCTCCCAGGTGGATTCGTCGGGCCCGGAGGAACGGAGCCGGGCCGCGAGGCCCGTGCTCCGGCGGGCGTGGGCGGCCTCGGGCCGCGTCTTCACGGCCGTTCGCCTCCTCGGGCGCGCGGCGCCGTCACGCCGGCGCCCCAACTGCCAGCCGGGGTTCGCGGAGCGCGGGTTCGTCCTGCAGCGCGGGGCCATCGAGGTCGACCGGCGGACCGGTCACCCACGCGATCAGGCACAGGATCAGGACGGCCATGCGCGCCAGCACCGCCGTCTCGAAGGCCCAGAACGGCGCCCCGCCCCCGCCGTACTGCACGACGTTGAACCACGTGAACCGCGTGACGAACACGGCCACGTCCGTGATCTCGAACGCCACGAACAGCCAGATCGCCCGCAGCCTGCCGAGGTCCGGCAGCGCCAGCGCGAAGAGCGGCAGCAGCCACAGGCCGTACTGCGGCGAGTAGACCTTGTTCGTGGCGAGGAACAGCACGACCGCGGGGAACGCCACCGTCCACGTCGGGAACGACGGCTGCCGCCGGCGCCGGATCGCCCACACGACCCCCGTGAGCACGGCGAACGCGACCAGCGCGGAGAGGTTCACCACGCTGGTCGGGACGCAGTCGCTGCCGCCCGCCATATGGCAGCCGATGTACCAGAGGCTGTCGAAGTCGGCCTGCCGGGTCGCGTTGAACCGGAAGAACTCCCACCACCCATGGAACCCCAGCAGGGCGAACGGCAGGTTCACGGCGACCCACGTCCCCGCCGCGGCCCACGCCAGGTGGATCCCGCGATCGGGTTCGCGCCGCCGGAACCGCTCCGCGGCGAACGGGATCACGAGCAGCGCGGGGAACAGCTTCGCCGCCGCCCCCAGCCCGAACAGCACGCCGGCCCACACGTCGCGGCCCCGGAAGAAGGCCAGGATCCCCGCGACGGCGAACGCGACCGCGATGAGGTCCCAGTTCATGAAGCCGTAGACGACGAGCGTCGGCGCGAGCGCGAACCACAGCGCCCGGCGGCCGGCGACGAGGTACAGGCAGACCGCCGTCACCCCGGCGGCGATCGCGAGGAGCAGCGCGTTCGCGTAGAAGAACGCGCCGTAGCTTCCCGACATCCAGGCTGCGAGCCGCATGGCCCACATCGTCACGACCGGGTACTCGTCGCATTCGCCCGTCCCGGGGCAGCGGTCGAGGTAGGGGAGCCGGCCACCGTCGAGGTGCTCGGTGCCGAGGAGCGGCACGATGTCGCTGTAGCACAGGTACGAATACTGGTTGCCCGTCCAGACGCCGTTCGCGCAGTCGGCCTTCCAGCCGTGGAACGGATCGGGCTGGGCTTTCAGCCAGAGGCCGAGCAGGCACGAGACGGCCACCGCGATGAGGACCGTGCCCAGCCAGATCTCGCGCGGCGGGCGGCGCGTGTCGCGGCCGGGTGGCCGCTCAGAGGGCGGCTCGGGCATACCGAGGTCGGGGCGGGGCTCGTCGGGCACGGCCAGGTCGGGCCTGGGCTCGTCGGGCATGCCGGCTCCGGGGCGCGGTTCGTCGGATGCGGCCCGGTCGAGCGGCTGCTCGTCCGGCGGCGGGTGGGGGGCGTCGTCCATCGGGAGCGATTATCCCCGCACGGTCCCCGGTCTCGGGGACCCTCTCGCCGGCGTCAGTTCACCTGGACCTGGATGACGTCGTTGCT
>DATLUW010000687.1:0-3248 GCA_035577825.1 Actinomycetota bacterium
TACGGCATCGTGTGGGGCGCGATGGGCGCGGCGCGGGCGTGCTTCGAGGCGGCGCTCGAATACTCCAAGACCCGCGAGCAGTTCGGCAAGCCGATCGGTGCGTTCCAGCTCACCCAGCAGAAGCTCGCGAACATGCTGGTCGAGCTCAACAAGGGCGTGCTGCTGGCCCTGCACCTCGGCCGCCGCAAGGACGCCGGCACGCTTCGCCCCGAGCAGGTGAGCGTCGGCAAGCTGAACAACGTCCGCGAGGCGCTCCAGATCGCCCGCGAGGCCCGCACGATCCTCGGAGCGAACGGCATCACCCTCGAGTACCCGGTCCTCCGCCACGCGAACAACCTCGAGTCGGTCCTGACCTACGAGGGAACGTCCGAGGTCCACTCGCTCGTGATCGGCGAGGCCGTGACCGGCCACCGGGCGTTCGACTGAAGCATGCCGTTCCGCGCATCCGCCCCGTTCACCGACGACTGGCGGCACTTCCGGTTCGAGATCGCCGACGGCGTCGCCACGATCACGCTCGACCGGCCCGACAAGCTGAACGCGCTGACGTTCGACGTGTACGCCGACCTGCGCGACCTGTTCACCGAGCTGCCCCACCGCGGCGACGTCCGGGCGGCGATCCTCACGGGAACCGGGCGCGGGTTCTGCTCCGGCGGGGACGTCAACGAGATCATCGGCGCCCTGCTCGAACAGGGCCCGCAGCGCACGATGGAGTTCACCCGGATGACCGGCATGGTCGTGCAGCGAATGCGGGAGTGCCCGGTCCCGATCGTGGCGGCGGTCAACGGTGTCGCGGCCGGGGCCGGCGCGGTGCTCGCCCTGGCTGCGGACTTCCGCCTGCTGGCGCAGTCGGGGGCGTTCGAGTTCCTGTTCACGAAGGTGGGGCTGGCCGGGGCCGACATGGGCGCGGCCTACCTGCTGCCGCGGCTGATCGGCCTCGGGCGGGCGACCGAGCTGCTGATGCTCGGCCACCGCACGGACGCGGACGAGGCCTGCTCGATCGGCCTCGCGAACACCGTCGTCGAGGACGAGCACCTGATGGACGAGGCCCGGAAGTTGGCCGGGCAACTCGCCGCCGGTCCCGCCGCGGCGTACGCCACCACCAAGCTCCTGCTGCAGCGCGAACAGGACATCGACCTCGGAAGCGCGATCGAGCTCGAGGCCGCCGCGCAGGCGGTGCTCATGCGGAGCGAGGACCACGCGGAGTTCTACCGGGCGTTCCGCGCCAAGCGCCCGCCCGAATGGACCGGCACGTGAGCGAGGCCGGCGCACCGCGCGACCGGAGCCCGCACCGGCTGGTCAACCCGCCCGAGCTGGCCCGTCCGGTCGGGTTCAGTCACGCGGTCGTGCCGGCGGACGGCCGAACCGTCTACCTGGCCGGCCAGACCGGCCACCTCGCGGACGGGACGCTCGCGGGCGGGACGCTCGTCGAGCAGTTCGACCAGGCGCTGGCGAACGTGGTCGCCGCGCTGGCCGGCGCCGGCGGCTCGCCCGAGCACCTGGTCCGCGTGCACATCTACGTCACCGACGCCGCCGACTACCGAGGCCGGCTCCGCGCGCTGGGCGACGCCTGGCGCCGCCACCTCGGCGCGCACTACCCGGCGCTCGCCCTGTTCGAGGTCGCGGGGCTGTTCGATCCGGACGCCCGCGTGGAGCTCGTGGGGACCGCCGTCGTCCCCGGTGCGTAGCAACGCTACGGAACCGCAGCACCGGGGGCGGGAACCGCGCCGGAGCGAATCTGCGTATAACGGAACCGATGCCGAGGAGGTTCCGGTCCTGTCATCGCATGCCGACGTTCGTGCTCGCATTGCCCGTCGCCCTGCTGGTGCTGGCCGGCTGCAGCTCGCCGCCGGACGAGTTCGAGGCGCCCGTGACCGCATCGCCGCTGCCGCAGCCCGCCGGCTGGATCCTCTCGAGCGGGCAGGTGTTCGGCCAGGGGCTGATGGCGACCCGGCTCCCGGGCGGGCAGGCGCGCCGCATGGAACTGTCGAACGACACCCCGGTGTTCGGAGCCAGGTGGGAGGAGCCGGGGCGGACCGCGATCGCGTTCATCCAGCCGGGGTCGGACAACCGGGAGCTGGCGCTCGTCCGCGTGGGGCTGGACGAGGAGCCGCAGCCGATCGGCACCCCCCTGACGGGGGTCTCCTCGATCTCGGCCGCGAACGGGACGTTCCTCGCCGGCACCTGCCACCACGGCGTCGGCACGGTACAGGTGATCCCATCCGGGGGGCCGGTGTGGCTCTCCGTGGCGCGCGCCGACGGGTGCCGGGCGACGCTCTCCCCGCAGGGCCGGTCGGTCGCGTTCACGAACGACGGGCACTCGGTCCGCGCGGTGCTGGTCGCCGGTGGGCCGGTCGCGACGATCGTGGACACGGCGACGCTCCCCGGCCTGGCCGCCGCGGGGCTCCGCGGCGCCACGATCACGGAGCTGGCCTGGGGCAACGACGGGCTCGCCGCCGTGCTGAAGCGGGGCACGGCGTACGGCGTGGCCATCCATACGCCGGAGGGCGACCATCTGAGCGCGATCGCGGGTTCCCCGACGTTCGTCGGCGCGCTCACCTGGCAGCCGGCCGGGCCGCTGGTCGCGATGGCCACGTTCGTCCAGGGGCAGGGCAGCGTGCTCCGGACGATGGACGCTCGGACGGGTGCGGTTCGCGTGCTGGCCACCGATCCCCGGGGCCTCTCGGGTACCGTGTGGTCACCGAACGGCGCCCTCGTCGCCTCGCTCGACTCGCGGGGCACGTGGGAGTTCGTCGACGGGAACGGGAACCGCGCATCGCTCGTACCGGTGGACAACGAGATCCCGCTCGACTGGGCGAGTTGAGGACGGAGATGGACGGTCGGGGAGCGAACGGCATGGGGGAACGGTGAGCACGAACAAGGGCGTGCGCCCGCCGGTGGGACCCGGCGGCTCGCGGCTCTCGCGCGCCCCCGGCCGCGTCGCGCCGGGCGCCAAGCCGGGGTTCACGCCCGACGACGAGGGCGCGCCGATCGAGCTCACGCCGGAGCGGCGGGACCCGCACCTCGCCGAGCAGGAGCGCCTCGGCCGGGGCGGCGCGGTGCTGTCGGCCGTGCGGACCCCATTCGTGCTGTTCCGGTTCCCAGGGATCATGTTCGCGATCTTCACGGCCGCCCTGATCCTGGGCGTGGCCACTGCCGCGAGCCCGCTGTTCCTGTCGTCGGCCTCGACCGCCGCGATCCGGCAGGTCACCGCCGGCGCGCAGAACGTGCCGGCGCTGTCGCTCTCCACG
>DATLUW010000688.1:0-4385 GCA_035577825.1 Actinomycetota bacterium
GGCGCTCATCCGGGTCGAACGCGGCGGGCCGGTCGCGCGAATCACGCTCGCCCGGCCGGAGCAGCGGAACGCCGTCAGCACAGAGATGATCGAGGAACTCGTTGAGGCGCTCGGCGGGCTCGCCGCCGACCACGAGACCCGCGTCGTCGTGCTCGCCGGGGACGGACCCGACTTCTGCGCCGGCGCCGACTTCGCCGAACTCGAGGTGATGCGGAACGGGCCGGGGGAGTTCGACTACGGCAGGACGTTCGAGGAGCTGCTGACGGCGATCGCGACCCACCCGGTGCCGGTGATCGCGCGGGTGCACGGCGCGGCGCTCGGCGCGGGGTGCCAGATCGCCATCGCGTGCGATCTCGCGGTGATCGCGGAGGACGCGAAGCTCGGGATCCCTTCGGCGCGGCTCGGCATCCTGATCAACTTCGAGAACATCCAGCGGTTGGTGCTGGCCGTCGGGCCGAAGCGCGCGGGCGAGCTCCTGTTCACCGGGAGGGCGATCACGGGCGCGCAGGCGGCCGAATGGGGGCTCGCGAACGTGGCCGTTCCGGAGCCGGAGCTCGACGCCGCGATCGGGAAGCTGGGGTTGACGATCGCGGAGTCGGCGCCCCTCTCCGTCCAGGGCTCGAAGCGGGGGATCGGCGTGGTGCTCGAGCACCTCGGCGTCGACCGGTTCACCGAGGGCCACCGCGTCGTCGACTTCGACATGATGGCCGCGCAGGCGTTCGCGAGCGAGGACCTCCAGGAGGGCATTCGCGCGTTCCGCGAACGCCGCAAGCCCGAGTTCGAGGGGCGCTGAGGGCGATGGCCGCGCCCAGGTCGAAGCCGTCGAAGCCCGCGGGGCCGGCGGCCGGCGAGAAGCCGCTCACTCGCAGGAGCCCGATCTCGAAGCGCGCACCGGTGATCGTCGAGCGGCTGTCCGCGGCCTATCCCGACGCGCACGTCGCGCTGAAGTTCTCCAACCCGCTCGAGATGCTCGTCGCGACGATCCTCTCTGCCCAGTGCACCGACGAGCGCGTGAACATGGTCACGCAGGGCCCGGGCGGGCTGTTCGACAAGTACCGCACGCCCGAGGACTACCTGAAGGTCCCCGAGGCCGAGCTCGCCGAGGACATCCACCCGACCGGGTTCTTCAACAACAAGACGAAGTCGATCCGAGGCGCGTCGCGGATGCTCGTCGAGGAGTTCGACGGTCGAATCCCCGACACGATGGAGGAGATCCTCAAGCTCCCCGGCGTCGCGCGGAAGACCGGGAACATCGTCCTCGGAAACGCCTACGGCGTGGTGGTCGGGATCGCCGTCGACACGCACGTGCGCCGCGTCGCCCAGCGGCTGGGGTTCACGAAGCAGGAGGACCCCGACAAAATCGAACGGGACCTCATGAAGCTGATCCCGCAGGAGCGGTGGTTCGACTTCACCTACGTCCTGATCGACCACGGCCGGCAGACCTGCCAGGCCAAGAAGCCCCGCTGCGCGGACTGCCCGGTCAACGACCTCTGCCCGTCCAGCCTGGTCTGAGCCTCAGCGCCGGGCGGGTTCGAGCGGCTCGGCCGGTTCACCGGAGATCCACGCATCGACCTCGGACCAGCGGTCGAACAGCCACCCCGCCTGGGCGTCGGGGTCGTTGGGGATCTCGGATCGGGGGAACCGGCGGAGACGCACCCGGATCGTGGAGCCGACCAGCGAGCCATTCCACACGTCGCCCACCGTGGCGAACCCCTCCAGGCCGGTGTGCTCGCAGATCACCACGTCCGCGCCCACCGACGGCTCGAGCAGCGAGAGCGTTCCGCCGAGCCGCGGCGGGAGGACGTTGCGGAGGCCCGCGGCGCGTTCGGCGAGCGACGTGTCTCCCGACGCGCGGAGCTTCGCCACCACCCGGTCGCGCTTGCCCGGTGTGAAGCGGGTTCCCTCCGGGAAGATCAGCACCGCGTCGCGGGGCGTGAGGTCGCGGGCGACGCGGCGCACGAGCTCGATCTGCTGCTCGGACTCCTCACCCGATCGCGACAGGAACACCCCCGGTACGCGGTCGGTCGCGACGTCCAGGCACGGATCCCAGAGCAGCTCCTTCTTGAACACGTAACGAAGTCGGATCCCGAACGGGGCCTGCGCCACCGCGGCCGGGATCAGCGTGTCGATGATCGACGCGTGCCGCGTCAGCAGCACGAACGGCCCCGCGGCCACCTCGGAGGCACCCTCCACGCTCAGGCGCAGCCGGAAAACCACCCGCACCGAGCGGAACAGCCAGGCGCACCACCACCGCTGCAGCACGAACGTCCACCGCTCGAGCGCCCGTGACGCGAGCCCGAACCCGCTCGCGATCCAGAGCAGCAGGTACATGAACAGCCCTGCCGTCTCCCCGAACAGGTAGCACCACGCGTACGCGGCCACGCGCAGGGCCACCGCCCGACGGCCTCGCGCGAGACGGATCGCGTCGATCGCGAGCCCGGCGAGGGCGAGCACCGGCAGCAGGACCGTCACCAACAGGAACCCCAGCGCCACGGCGGGGATCGTTAGGGCCCGCCGCCCGAACGCCCGAATGCGGGGCTCGGTCCGCAGGGTCCGCGATTGGCGCATGTCGGGGACGCTACCCGATCCGGAGGGCTTGACCTGTTGGGGCGCCTCGAGGTGGGCAGCCGTCAGGTCCGGCGAGGCCCTCGGAAGGCCCGGACCACCAGTCCGATGACCAGGGCCACCAGCGCGATCGCGATGATGACCAGCAGCCCGAGGAACGAAATGATGCTCGCCTGCATGGTTCCCGCCTCTCTTGGTGTCTCGTGCGCTGCGGGCGGGCGCTTCGGTGTGGTTTCCGGTCGTCGGGCGGCTCACGCCGCCCCTCGGCCGCCTCCCAACCCCTGGCGGGGAGCGCCGGAGTCGCGACGGCCGTCTGGTCCGGTGTCGATCTCGACCCACAGCCGGGTTCCCGACTCCCGGGCGACGCCCCACCGGTCGGCCAGTTGGTCGACGATGTACAGCCCCCAGCCGCCCGGCATGGCAGGGTCGTGCGCGCCGATCTGCGTCGGCTCGAACCCCCGGCCGTGGTCGACCACCTCGAGGCGGACGTTGCCGGATGCGGCCCGGACGCGGACCGTGATGTCGTCACCCGGTCCCAGCTCCGCGTGGCGGACGCAGTTCGTCACGACCTCACTCACGACGAGCACGAGGTCGTCGAGGACGTCGTCGTCCAGACGGTCCCTGAGCCCACCCACGAGCGCGCGCGCCGAGGACGGCGCGGTCGCGCTCGTCGGGAGCCGGACGTCCAGCTCGATCCCGCGATCGGTCACCTGAGATTCCATGCGGGCATCAGGCCAATGGTTCCCCCCCCAATTCGCGGCTACTCCTCCGGGACACGTCGAATTCGCCGGGGATTTCTTGGACGTCCGGGTGGCAGGCGTGCTCAGCCGACGGCGCGCAGGACCAGGATGGCCACGTCGTCGCGGAGCGTGCCGCCCTGGAACTCCAGCACGGCGTGCTCGAGGCGCTCGGCGATCTCGGTCGCCGTCCTGCCGCCGAGCGGAGCGAGCATGTCGGCCACGCGCTCCTCGGTCATGACCTTGCCCTTCGAGGGCGTCCCGATCACGCCGTCCGTGTACAGGATGAGCGCGTCGCCCGGCCCGAGGTCGGCCAGCTCGTCGTCCAGCTCCGGATCGGGGAACACGCCGAGCAGCGTCCCCGGGTTCCCGACCGCGTCCACCCGGCCGTCGCGGCGCAGGATCACCGGCGGCGGGTGCCCGCCGCAGGCGACGGTGAGCCGTGCCCCCGACGTCGTGAGCTTCATCCGGACGAAGGTCACCGTGCAGAACCGGGCGTCGTCCCGCTGGAACCGCAGGGCCTCGTTCAGGGTGTCGAGGATGCGCGACGGCCGCCGCTGGCGCATCGCCGCGGCCCGCACGGTGTACCGGGCCTGCCCGGTCACCGCAGCCGCCTCCGGCCCCTTGCCGCACACGTCGCCGATGACGACCGCCCAGCCCCCGTCGCCGGTGTCGAACAGGTCGTAGAAGTCGCCCCCGACCTCGTTCCCCTCGCCCGCTGCGTGGTACCGCGCGGCCACCTGGAACCCCGGCACGTCCGGCAGCTCGCGGGGGAGGAGGCTCGCCTGCAGCGCCCGCGCCACCCGTGTGCGTTCGCCGTACAGCCGGGCGTTGTCGGCAGCGAGCGCCGCCCGTCGGGTGAGGTCGGTCGCGAGCTCCACCTCGGCGGGGCCGATCGGGCGTTCGTCCGAGCAGGAGATCAGCGTCGCGACGCCGAGGACCCGCCCCCGCGCCACCAGTGGGAGGCTGAGCGACGATCGGAAGCCCATCTGCCCGCCGACCGCTCCGCCCAGCCGCTCGATCTCCTCGGCCGTGAGCGACGCGACGGCGACGGGCTCGCCGGTGGCCAGCACGCGGGCTGCG
>DATLUW010000689.1:0-4762 GCA_035577825.1 Actinomycetota bacterium
CCCTGCGGTCAGAGACAAGTCTGTCCGCTCGGCGTCTCCTGGTCCCCGGACGGCACACGGCTCGCCTACGTCCAGGGTTCCGAGATTCGGCTGATCGCATCGGACGGGACGGGATCGACGACGATCCCGGTCGGGAACCTCCATGCGGACGAGGTCACGTGGTCGCCGGACGGCTCGAGGCTCGCGTTCACCGGGTCCTCGAGCCCCGGCAGCGCGGTTGGTCTGTATGTCGTCGACCTCGTCGGAGGAAGGCCGACCAAGATTGCGGATGACGCGATTCGCCCTCAGTGGTCGCCCGACGGCTCGAGGATCGCGTATGTCGGCGCGAAGTTCCCGCACCGTCCGGCAGCAACGTGGTCCTTTACGGTCGCCACGGTCCGGCCGGATGGGTCGGAGGTGACGACCCTGCTCCGGACGGGCTCGTGTGACTGCGTCGGTGTCTTTCCCTCGCTCACCTGGTCGCCCGACGGGACCGAGATCGCCGCATTCGTTCCCGCGCCGGGCGAACGTGAGCACTTCGGCGTGTACGTGATGCAAGCCGATGGTTCGGGGCTCCGTCGGATCCTGGACACCGGTGGGGGCGGGTTCAATTCCATCTCCTGGCGTCCGGTCCCGTGACCGCCCCCGGCGCCCCCCATGGGAGCGAGCGGCGAGGACGCTCGCCGCGGCGACGGTCGTCGTCCTGCTGATGTCGTCGTGCGCGTCGAGTGGCGGGCGTTCGCCGACGCGAGCATCCCTGTCCGCGTCCGCGTCCGTGCCGGCCTCGCCGTCCGAGTCGATCACGTCGCCGTCGCCGTCGCAGTCGATCCCGACCACCGCGTTGAAAGGAACGATCCTGTTCGCCCGCGCGGGCGGGACGTTCGGTGACGAGACGGTCTTCACCGCTTCCGCGAGCGGCACGGAGGAGCGCCGCATCACACCCCTCGGCGCCCAGTGCTGTCCCCGCTGGTCGCCCGACGGAGCCCACATCTCATCTCCGCGTCGGGGCCGAATGGCCGTATCACGGTCGGGATCATCGACCGGAACGGCTCGCATGAATGGAAGATCCCGCTCCCGGACCGAACGCTGAACCTCGGCCCCGGCGCCTGGTCGCCCGACGGGCACCGAATCGCGTTCGAGGGATGGGACGACGCGAAGTCGGGGCGCAACGGCATCTATACGGCGAGGGCAGCAGACGGAGGGGACCTCGTCCGAGTAACGCACACGGCCAGCGGAACGCCGGACGGCATTCCGATGGACTACTCGCCGGACGGCTCGCAGATCGTGTTGCTCCGGCCGGAGCCGGGATCCGAAGATCCGGTCGGGCCGCTCTTCGTCGTGAACGTCGGCGGGAGCGGACTCCACCGCATCACCCCGCCCGGTACGGATGCGGCAGACACGGCTCGGTGGTCCCCCGACGGCGCCTGGATCCTGTTCGCCGGCCGTACTGGTTGGACCCCGGAGGACCGATCTGGATCGTCCATCCTGACGGAACGGGCTTGCACAAGGTCTTCGCCGATGAATCGGGCGAGCTGGCGGCTGCGACCCCGACCTGGTCGCCCGATGGGCGCATGATCCTGTTCGGGTTGGGCGCGTCCACCGGCGACGTGCACGCGCCGGACGACCTGTGCGTGATCCTCGCCGATGGTAGCCACCTGAGCACGGTCATCGCGGGTCCCGATCTGAAGCGCGAGCCGGACTGGATCGCCTCGCGCCGATGACTGTGCCGACGGCTCCCCGTGAGCACCATCGGACGGCAGGCGGATCGTCGTCACCCTGCAGTCCGCCTCCACGGACCTGAACGACCTCTCCACGATCGGCCCAGACGGCTCCGATCCGGTCGCGGTCACGAGCACACCCGCCGACGAGAACTTCGGGGATTGGAACCCGCGGCCCGGATAGCGCTCCGACAGGGCAAGCGTCCGCTCGCGATACGATCGGCGCAGCCGGATGAGCGAGATCACCGAGGTCCTCGAGGCAATCGAGTCGCTGCGGGAACGCGGTGAGCAGATGGCGCTCGCCACGATCGTGGCCGTGCGCGGCTCGACCTACCGCCGGCCCGGTGCGCGGCTGCTCGTCTCCGGCTCCGGCGAGCTCACCGGGAACATCTCCGGCGGATGCCTCGAAGGCGACGTCGCGGACGTGGCGAACGTGGTCATGGTCGAGGGCAAGCCGCGCCTCGTGAACTACGACCTCACGGCCGAGGACGAGGTGGTGTGGGGGTTCGGCCTGGGATGCAACGGCGCGATCGACGTGTTCGTCGAGCCCGCCGACCGCGCCGCGGAGATCGCCGGGGCCCTGCGGATCGCGCTCCAGGAGGAGCAGCCCATCGCGAACGTCACCGTGCTCGAGTCGTCGGTGGACGGCGTCGAGCAGGGCGCCCGCCTGCTGGTCCGCCCGGACGGATCCACCGAGGCGGGAACCGGCGACGGGGCCCTCGACGCGGCCGCCATCGGCGTGGCGCAGGAGCAGTTGCACGTCGGCAGGTCCGAGGTGCGGACGCTCCAGGCGTCGTCGGGCGAGGCGAGGGCGTTCGTCGAGGTGCTCGAGCCCCCGCCGCGCCTGTTGATCTGCGGCGCGGGCCACGACGCGATCCCGATGGTCGCGGCGGCCACGGCGCTCGGCTGGCGGGCGTTCGTCATCGACGAACGGGAGGGATTCCTGACGGAGGACCGGTTCCCCGGCGCGGCGGGGTTCGTCCACGTGGAGCTGCCGGAGGCTGCGGCGAAGGCTGCCGGCACCGACGAGCGGACGTTCGTCGTGGTGATGACGCACAACTACCTGAAGGACAAGGACTACATCAGCTCGTTCCTCGGGACCGACATCGTGTACCTCGGCATGCTCGGGCCGCGGATCCGAACGGAGCGCCTCCTCGCCGAGCTGCGGGCCGAGGGCACGACGCCGTCGGACGCGGACCTGGCGAAGATGCACGGACCGGCCGGGCTCGACATCGGGAGCGAGGGGGCGGAGGAGATCGCGGCGGCGGTCATTTCGGAGATCATGGCGGTGCGCCGCTCGCGGGCCGGCGGGTTCCTGAAGAACCGCCCCGGGCCGATCCACGACCGAGCGGAGCCCGAACGGGCGTCGCGTGGAGGGTGAGCAGTGGGAATCCTGATCGAGAACGACTTCGAGGTTCCGGCGCCCGTCGACACCGTGTGGAACTACGTCCTCGACGTGGAGCGCATCGCGCCGTGCATGCCGGGCGCCACGCTCACCGAGACGATCGACGACGACAACTACAAGGGCAAGGTGACGATCAAGCTCGGGCCCGTGTCGCTCTCCTTTGCGGGGACGGTCCACGTGGTCGAGCGCGACGCGACCGAGCACCGCATCGACATCAAGGCGAGCGGCATGGAGCAGCGCGGCAAGGGTTCGGCCACTGCGTTGATCACGGCGTGGGTCGAACCGGCCGGCGATTCGATGACCAAGGTCCGCTTCAAGCAGGACATCACGGTGAGCGGTGCGGTGGCGCAGTTCTCGCGGGGGATGATGAGCGACGTCTCCGGCAAGCTCACGAAGCAGTTCGCCGACTGCCTGAAGACGAACATCACCGCCGAGCAGGAGCACATGGACGCGGAGGCCGCCTCCGCCGCCGCTCCGGCCGAAGCTCCCTCAGAGTCCGCGGCCGGGTCGGCTGAGAGCGCGGCGGCGGCGGGGCGCGAGGCCGCTGACCAGCCCGCAGCGAGCGCCACGACTGCAACACCGGCCGCTCCGAAGCCGCGCCCCGCGCCCGTCGCCACCGCGAAGGCGGTCGGCGGCATCCGCCTAGGCCTGTGGGCGTTCTGGCGCGCGATCGTTCGCTTCTTCCAGCGCCTGTTCGGCCGCAAGCCGAAGGAGTGACCGAGCTCAGCGCAGTCGGGTCGGCAGCTCGCTGACGCCGGTCGGAGTCGCCACGAACAGCGTCTCCTCCGGCGGACCGGACGAGACCGTGACGTCGAGCGCCGGCCCCGGGAGCCCGCCGTGGACGGTCTGCCAGGTGACGCCTCCGTCCGTGGACGCGAACACGCCGCGGCGGCTCCCGTTGACCGCGTACACGACGCCCGAGGCATCGAACGCCAGGTGGGTGACGTGGTCGGGCGCACCCGACAGCGGCGACCAGGTTCGGCCCCGGTCGGTGGAGCGGTACAGGACGTGGTCGGTGAGCACGAACAGCGTCCGCGGCGCCATCGGGTCCACGACGGGCCTGGGATACCAGAGCCGGTGCGGGATGCCGGGGCCGGACGCGACCCACGACGTCCCACCGTTCGAGCTCGCGTAGACGTCGTGCTCCATCCCGAGATACAGGCGCTCCGGATCGGTCAGGTCGAGCGTCACCCGGCCGGCGAACACGTACCCGTCCCGCGTCGGCAGCCCGGCGTTCCGCGCGGTCCAGTGCCGGCCCCCGTCGGTCGACTCCTGGACACCCAGGTAGTCGTCGGTGGTGAACACGTGGTTCGGCGTACCGGGGACGATCGCGACGTACGAGGGCGCATCCGGTCCCCGCTGGATGAGTGTCCAGGTGCGGCCGCGGTCGCCCGATCGGTAGAAGCCGTCGTTCAGCTCCTTCGTGTAGACGACCGCCGACCCGGGACCGGCGTCGATCTCGTCCATGAAGCCGAAGGGACCGTCGATGGCGCCGCCAAGGAGGCCCGTGTTCGACCGGATCCACCCCCGGCTCGTCCGCCGGAACACCCCGTTGCCCCACGTGCCGGCGAGCACCGCACCTGCACCGGCCTCGACGTTCTGCAGGTCCAGGCCGCCGAATCCCCGTGACGACCATATCCACTGGGACCCGCCGTCGTCC
>DATLUW010000690.1:0-5330 GCA_035577825.1 Actinomycetota bacterium
TCCGAGCCGGAACCCGCCGAGTCCGAGCCGGAACCGGAACCCGCCGAGCCCGAAACGGCGGAACCGGAGGCCGCCCTGGATCCGAAAGCCCCGCCCGAACCGGACGCCGAGAAACCGGAACGCGGGTCGGAACCGGTCGCCACCCTGGAACCGGCTGCCGAGGGACCGGAGGCCGCGACCGAGTCGGACGCCGACGCGGAGCCGGAACCTGAAGCAGCGGCGGCGGATGCCGACGAGGATGACTCCGACGTGCCGTCCCTGTTCGACGAGCCGGCCGAAACCTCGTCGGAGGCGGGATCGCTCGAATCCGAGCCCCAACCCGAGGCCGCAGAGCTGGAAGCCGTTGCCGCCGAGTCGGAGGCGCCGGACGCCGAGCCCGAACGGGCGGACACGCCCCCCGCGACCGCGCGTTCGGCGCCCGCCCGGCGTCGACGGACGCGGTCGACGTCCGGGCGGCAGCGCGGAGGGTCGTCGCGTTCCCGAGGCGGCTCCAGGAGCTCGGCGCCGAAGCCGGAGACGCCGGACCCCGGTCCCGGCTCCGGCGCGCCGGACTCCGGCACCTGATCGCGGCGGAGGGTCCGCCCCCCGGGGCCAACCCTCGGCGTCCGAACGCCCGGATAGAATCGCGCTTCCGTGTCCTCCGATGGCCATCTCGTCGATCCCTCCCTCGCGCACGACGTGCTGCGGGCGGGCCTCGCGCGGGGCGGCTCGTTCGCGGAGCTGTTCGTGGAAGAGCGAACCTCCCTCGGCGTTCGGCTCGACGACGGCCGCATCGAGGAGCTCGACAGCGGGCTCGACCGCGGCGCCGGCGTCCGCGTGGTCCAGGGCAACTCGACCGGCTACGCCTACTCCAATCAGCTCGATCGCGACACGCTCCTCGAGGTGGCGGCCGCCGCCGCGGCGTCCGTACGACAGGACGAACCCGGCGCGGTCGTCGACCTGACGACCCGGGAACCCGGCGTCGTCCACCGCGCGGAGCGCCCGTCCTCGGAGGTCGCCGCCGCCGACAAGGTCGCCTGGCTCCGCGAGGCGGACGACGCAGCGCGGTCGTTCGACCCGGCGATCGCCCAGGTCGTGGCCGGCTACGGCGACTCGCTCCAGCGCGTGATGATCGCCGCCTCCGACGGGCGGCTGGTTCGCGAGGACCGGCCGCGCATCCGGCTGGTGGTGCAGGTGGTCGCGTCGCGGGACGGCGTGCTCCAGATCGGCTTCAACGGACCGGCGCTCGTGGCGGGCGCCGAGTACGTCAACCAGTTCCCCCCACGCGACATCGCGTCCGAGGCCGCGCGGCAGGCCGTCGCGATGCTCGACGGCGTTCCCGCCCCCGCCGGCGAGCTGCCCGTCGTGATCGGCCCGGGCGGCGGCGGGGTGCTGTTCCACGAGGCGTGCGGCCACGGCCTCGAGGCCGATCTCATCCAGAAGGAGTCCTCGATCTACCGCGGCCGGATCGGCGAGCTGCTCGCGACCCCGCTGCTGAACGGCGTCGACGACGCCACCGTGCCGAACGCGTGGGGTTCGTTCTCGTTCGACGACGAGGGCTGGCCGAGCCAGCGGACGACGCTGTTCACCGAGGGGGTGCTGCAGGGCTACCTGTACGACCGCATCCGGGCCGAACGGGACGGCGTCCCCTCGTCCGGGAACGGCCGGCGGCAGTCGTACGCGCATCTCCCGATCCCGCGAATGACGAACACCTACATCCTGCCCGGCGACTCGACGGCCGACGAGGTCGTCGCCGGCACCGCGAACGGGTTCTACGCGCGGCGGCTCGGCGGCGGCCAGGTGAACCCGGCGACGGGGGACTTCGTGTTCGGGGTCACCGAGGGCTACCTGATCGAGCACGGCGAGATTACGAAGCCGGTTCGCGGCGCGAACCTCGTCGGGAACGGCACCGACATCCTGCAGGGGATCGACGTCCTCGCGGACGACTTCGACGTGTTCTACGGGATCTGCGGCAAAGACGGCCAGGGCGTCCCCGTCGGGAACGGCAGCCCGACGCTCCGGATCTCGCGCATGACGGTCGGGGGGACGGCGTGAGCGTCGACCTCGGCGACCTGTGCGCGGCCGCCCTCCGGGTCGCGAAGGACGGCGAGCACGTCGAGGCGTTCGTCCAGGAGTCCCGCCGGACCGAGGTTCGCGCGCGGGCCGGCGACGTCGAGTCGGTGAAGTTCAGCGAGAGCCGCGGCGTCGGGGTCCGGCTGGTGCACGCGGGGCGCCTCGGCTACGCCTGGGCCGCCGACCCGTCCGTGGCCGAGGTCGGAGCGACCGTCGCACGGGCCCGCGAGAACGCCGCGCTCGCCACCGAGGACGAACACAACGTCCTGCCGACGCCCGAGCATCCGGAGGCGCTGCCCGGGCTCTTCCATCAGGAGCTCGTCGACACGCCGACGGCGCGCAAGGTCGAGCTGGCGCTCGGGCTCGACGTGGCGGCGGCCCGCTCGGACCCCCGCGTCCGCAAGGTCGACCACGTGTCGTACTCGGATTCGATCACGCGGATCGCGATCGCATCGACCCGCGGCGTGCGGGGGGAGTACGGCCGGACGGACTGCTGGTGCTCGGCGTCGACGCTCGCCGAGGAGGGCGACGAGACGCAGACGGGGTTCGCGTTCCGGCTGGCGCGGGACCCGGGCGGGCTCGACTGGATGGCCTGCGCCGAGGAGGCCGCGCGGCGCGCCGGCCGACTGCTGGGGGCGCGCAAGCCCGAATCGGGGCCGTTCCGCGTGGTGCTGGACCCAGCGGCCGCGGTCGCGTTCCTCGGCGTGCTGGCCGGGGCGCTGTCGGCCGAGTCGGTGCAGAAGGGCCGCTCGCTGTTCGCGTCGCTGTCGGGGGAGGTCGTCGCGTCCTCGACCGTCAATCTGGTCGACGACGGGCGGCTGCTGGACGGGCCGGGCGCGTCGCCGGTGGACGACGAGGGCGTCCCGACCAAGCGAACGCCGCTCATCGACCGCGGCCGGCTTTCGGGGTTCCTCCACAACACCCACACGGCGCACCGGGGGCAGACCATCTCGACGGGGAACGCCGGCCGTGCAGGGTTCCGCAGCCCGCCGGGCGTGTCGTCGTCGAACCTGTTCCTGAAGGCCGGGACGAGGTCGCCGGAGGACCTGCTCCGCCAGGTCGATCACGGCGTCTATATCCAGGAGGTGTCAGGAGTGCACTCCGGCGCGAACGCGATCACCGGGGAGTTCTCCGTGGGAGCGACCGGCCTGCGCATCACGGGGGGCGAGCTGGGCGAGCCGCTCCGCGAGATGACGGTCGCGAGCACGCTCCGGCAGGTCCTCGAGCGGGTCGTCGCGGTGGGATCGGACCTGCGGTTCTTCGGCTCGACCGGATCGCCGACCGTCTCCGTCGAAGAGATGACGATCGGAGGAACGTGAGCGACCTCGGCGGCGAGGAGGCGTTCGCCGGGCTGTCGTTCGAGTACGTGATGCTCTGCGACTCGGCGCAGGTGGTCGGGGCGAAGCTGTACGTCCTCGGCGGCGGCTGGGACCGGATCCAGCTCGGGCAGTTCCCGGCGACGCTGCCGGTCGCGATCGCGGTGGGGGTCCGCGTGCAGTGGACCGAGACGAACCGCCGCCACCGTCTCGTCATCCGCGGCCTGTCCGCCGACGCCGACCGCGAGCTGTTCAAGGCCGAGGGCGAGTTCGAGGTCGGCCGCCCGCCCGGAACGCCGCACGGCATGAGCCAGCTGTTCCAGGTCGCGATGAACGTCCCGCTCCAGCTCCCCGAGCCGGGCTCCTACACGGTCGAGGCGACGATCGACGAGGGCGCCGCCGTCCACTCGCTCCCGTTCCTCGCAGTCGGCTCCGCCTAGCCGGTCCCCGTTCGGCGGCGTCTCGCGGCGACGACCACAGCTACACGAACTCGATGGAGTTCAACCGGTTCGCTTCGAGCTTGCGAAGCGACTCTTCGAACTCCCTGAGGCCGAAGCGATCGACGAGATCGGTCAACCGGACGTCCTCCGACGCACCCAGCACCTCGATTCCGACCGCTGCGCCGTGCTCGTCCACATCGACCACCCGGTCGGCGTCGACGCTGACGGATCGCTCCAGCCATCACGGTTCTCGCATGGGCGCTGAAGGCCAGCGCCCGCGTCATCCGGGCTCGGGGGCGTCGATGAGCACCGAGAGCACGGCGAACGCCTTCGCGTAGGCGAGGCTCGCGGCCTGGTCGGGGGTCGCCAGCACCACGAGCGTCAAGGCGTCCGAACCGCCCGTGTCCGCGACGCCCGTGGACTGCTGCGCCGAGTCGAGGACGAGCAGCACCTCGAGCTCGGATGCGACCGTTTCGACGTGGTGCCGGCCCGACGTGAACGTCGCCAGCAGGTCCACCCGGTCGCCGGCGTGAACTGAGCCTGCCGGCAGCTCGATGGGAACCGGTACCGCCCGGAACCCCGTCGGCACCAGCGCGGCGATTGGCCCGGCGCCTCTCGGCGCGAGGCGCGTCGCCGTCAACGCCTCACCTTCGGCGAGCCCGGCCAGGAGCACTCGGCCCGACGCGGCCTTCGGATCCGTCACGACGCCGGGCGGGGCGAACCGTGACGGCACCGTGACCCGTTGCAGGCTGTCCTCGGTGAGCAGCGCGCCCCGAGGCAGATCATGAGCCGCGACCAGTGCGGGGACCGGCCGCCCGAGCGCCGGCGCCAGCGCCTGGACGCGCTGCGCGTATCCGTGGACCAGCAGGAACGCAGCCAGTCCGAACACCACCGCGAGCGCCGCCCACACCTTCGACGCCGGTGACCACTTCCTCCCCATCGGAGCCCCCTTCGACAGCCCGAACGAGCGCGGCGAAGCCGCACTTTGGGGGAGGAGAGGGTTCGACCCTAGCCGGATCGTTCGGAGCTGTCAGTGAGCGTGGTCACACCCAACGACACGACGGATGGGAGCCGGCTACTCGTCGGCGCGGCGGTCCTTCCTCGACTCGAGCGGCATCGCGCGCCAGCGGAACTCCTCGAGCTCCTGCCGCCCGACGATCAGCGCGGCCGCCTCCTGGATGCGGTCGGCGAGCTGGCCCGGGTCGTCGCGCGTCTTGAACCGGAGCTCGACGGTGATCAGCTGCAGCTGGTCGGCCACGACAAGCCTCAGGGTTCGAACCGCGCGCCCTCGAGGGCGTGCGCGCACGGACAGTCGCGCTCGGGCGGCAGCGCGGGGATCGTCGCGAACAGCAGGTCGCGGAGACGGACGTTGTTCTCGTCGAACACGCGGATGACCTCCTCGTGGGTCACCGGCGGCGTGTCCCCGACGCCGACGTCGTAGTCGGTCACGAGCGAGATGTTCGCGAAGCACATCTCGAGCTCGCGGGCGAGCGGCGCCTCCGGGTACTGGGTCATGTTGATG
>DATLUW010000691.1:0-4344 GCA_035577825.1 Actinomycetota bacterium
TCCTCCTTCATTCGCGCGCCGGCAGCGGCGAGCCGGACGGCCCGCCTGAGGTCTCCGGACCACATCGCCATCTCGGCGTAGTTGTCGAGACCCACGGCGACGCCGATGAGCAGCCCGAGTGCGCGGGACTCCTCGAGCGCCGACTCGTAGTCGCGGAGGGCCGCCGGCGTGTCGCCCAGCAGCAGCTCCGTTCGGGCGAGCGGATATTTCGACATCATCGTGAAGTACCTGTCGCCGATCCGCTGGCTCTGCTCGACCGCCGTCTCCAGCGACGACCGGGCCTCCGGCAGTCGCCCCAGCCGGAACAGGGCGATGGCGCGCGCCAGGGGGATCGTCGCCTCGGCATGGATGTCGCCGACCTCATGAGCGATGCCCAGGCTCTCCTCGATGACGGCCAGCGCACGCTCGGGGTCGTTCTCGATCAGCGCGAACCCGTAGGACGTCAACGGATTGACCAGGCCGGAGCGATCCTCGAGCCGGCGGAACAGCTCGGTGGCGCGCTCTCCGAACCGCCTGCCGACCGCGTAGTCGCCCAGCCAGACCTCGATGGCGGTGGCCGATGCGAGCGCCCGGGCGAGCTCGGGGCCCTCCGGCGCGTCCGGCCGCTCCACGAGCTCGGCCAGCAACCGGCGACCCTCTGCGGAGTGATTTCGCTCGAGCCAGAACCGCTCCAGCGCGGCCGCGATCGACAGGGCAGTCGCCAGGTCGCCGCGGGCCGCCGACCGCTCGATCGCCACTCGCAGGTTCTCGAGGTCGGCCTCGAGCCGGGCGAACGCGGCCTCCGCCCCGGGGCCGAGGAGCTCAGCCTTCGCATCCTCGGCCATGCCCAGGAAATACGCGGCATGGGCGCGGTGCATGTCCGGCATCTCGCCCGCCGACTCGAGCTGCTCGACGGCGAACTCCCGGATCGTCTCCAGCATCGTGAAGCGAGGCTCCGCTTCCATCGTCTGCACGAGGCTCTGCACGACCAGTCCCTCGAGGGCTTCGGTCACGTCTGCCAACGGCGGACCCCCGAACACGTCCTGTGCGGCCTCGAGGGTCCAGCCACCGACGAACGCGCCCAGCCGCCGAAACAACGTCCGCTCCCCCTCGTCCAGCAGGTCGTGGCTCCAGGCGATCGCTCCGCGCAGGCTCCGCTGGCGGGGTGGCAGGGTCGAGGGGCCACCGACGAGGGCGTCGAGGCGGCGACCGAGCCGATCGCGGATCGCCCCCAACGGGAACAGGCGCACGCGAGCCGCCGCGAGCTCGATCGAGAGCGGCAGTCCGTCGAGCCGCTCGACGATCTCGCCCACGATCGCGAGGTCCTCCCCGCCGGGCGCGAACCCCGGCCGCACGAGCCGCGCGCGATCCAGAAACAGCTGGACGGCCTCGGACGCCTCCAGCGATGCCGCATCGGCTGTCCGGTTCGGAACCGGGAACGGGGGAACCGCGAACTCCTGCTCGCCTGGGACGTGGAGCGGCGCGCGGCTCGTCGCGAGCACCCGCAGCCCGGGCGCCGACCCGAGGAGGCCGTCCACCCCGGACCCCGCGCCGTCGATCTGCTCGAGGTTGTCCAGCACGAACAGGACCTCGCGATCCGCGATCCACTCGCGTACGACCTCGGCGCTCGTTCGACTTCCTTCGGCGGGGAGGTTGAGCGTCGAGGCGACGACCGTCGGAACCATCGCGGCGTCGTCGACCGCTGCGAGCGGAACGAAGAACGTCCCGTCGGCGAACCGGTCGGCGACCGCGGCCGCGGTCCGGAGCGCGAGCCGCGTCTTCCCCGACCCACCTGGCCCGGTCAGGGTGACCAGCCGGCGCTCGCTCAGCAGCACGCCCAGCGAGTCGAGCTCGGCGCCGCGGCCGATGAAGCTCGTGGCCTCCGGCGGCAGGTGGGCTCGGCGCACGTCGAGCGCGCGGAGCGGCGGGAAGGCGGCCGGCAGGCCGGAGATCTCGAGCTGGTGGATCCGCTCGGGCCGCGGGAGGTCTTTCAGCCGGTACGAACCCAGCGGTCGGATGCGCACGCCGTTGGGGAGCTGCGCCGCCACGAGGGCTGCGGTCGCGTCCGACACGAGCACCTGCCCACCGTGGCCGACAGCGGCGATGCGGGCCGCTCGGTTCACCTCCAGGCCGATGTAGTCGTCGCCGCCCAGCCGTGCTTCTCCCGAGTGGAGTCCCATCCGGACGCGGAGGCCGCCTTCGCGCGGCCACGGGTGGCCGCGCAGGCCCCGCTGCATCGCAACCGTCGCGGCAACTCCGCCCGCCGCGGACGGAAAGACCGCGAAGAACGAATCGCCCTCGGTGCGGATCTCCTGGCCCCCGGCCGCGTCGATGGCCGCCCGCATGATCGCCGCATGCGCGTCCTGGACCTCCGCGTAACCGTCACCGAGCTCCTGGAGCAGTCGGGTCGACCCCTCGATGTCCGTGAACAGGAACGTGACGATCCCGGTCGGGAGATCCGTTCGCGGGGACGTGGTGGGACGGTTGGGCATCGCCGAATCGTAGGCCCCGGGGCTCATGTGGCGCCGGGCTATGGAACACGGCGCCGGGGAACCGCCCGTACCCACGTGTCGCAGCGCCTGTGCCGACAAGGCCCAACTGCCTGCCAGCCGGTTCCGTCTGCCACCCATGGTCGATGACCGGCACACCGGGCAACCCGAGGGCCCAGTGGTGGGTGTCGCGGTCCAACCGCTCCCTCCGCCGGGAACAAACCCGGAAGTGGTCAGCCGAACGTGATCACGCGGACCGGGAAGTTGGTGAGCTCCGTCATCGCCCCGCCGCTGAAGTTGCAGACGGCCACCTCGACGTGCCCGATGGCGGGCACCCGCAGCCCGTACATCACGATCCCCTCCTGGATCGCCGCGCCGATCGCGATCACCGGCACCTCGCCGACCTGCGCTCCGGAGATGGTGAAGTCGAAAGTCTGGCACCGGCCGTTCGGGATGCCGCTGGCGATGTTGATGTGGCCGTTGACGTTGGCGCCCTTGATGTCCGAGAGCGTGAGCGAATTGTTGGCCACCTCGTCCGTTCCGACCGCGTTCGAGGCGAGCTCGGACGAGGACACCGAGTCGGGCCCCAGATCGTCCGAGCCGAGCGAGTTGTCGACGATCTCGCCGTCGTCGATCGAGTTGTCCTGGACCTCGGTCGCACCGACGCCGTCGGTAGCGATCTCGGAGGAACCCACCGCGCTCGGCCCGATCTCGGCGGAGGTCACCGCGTTCGTCGCGATCTCATCCGAGGCCACGGCGTCCGTTCCGATCTCGTCCGAACCCACCGCCCCGGACGCGATCTCGTCCGAGCCCACCCCATCGGTTGCGAGCTCGTCCGGTCCGACCGCGCCAGTTGCGATCTCATCCGAGCCGACCGCGGCCGACCCGATCTCGTCGGCGCCCACGGCGTCGGTTCCGATCTCGTCGGCTCCGACGCCGCCGGACGCGATCTCGTCGGAGCCCACGGCGTCGGTCGCCAGGTCGTCGGCGGTCAGCGAGCCGTCGGCCACCTTGGCGCCGGTGACGGCGTTCGCCTCGATCTTCGAGGTCCCCACCGCCGACGCGCCGAGGTCGACCTTCTTCACCTCGCCGTTCACGATGTCCTCGGAGAACACGGTGTTGGCCGCGTAGGCCGTCCCGGCTCCGAGGGCGATCACGAGGGCGAGGAACGAGCAGACGTTCGCGAACGTGAGCCCGCGACGGAACCGAGCAAGCATGGCTTCTCCCTCCCTACCGTTGGCAGACCGGCCGCTGTCGAATCGTCACGAGTTGAGGATCGTTGCGCGCCGCAGCCCCGCTCCCTTCGGCCGAACCGTACGCCCTGACGCCGAACAGCCGAATCCCGGAAATCCCTGATGTTTGGCCGGAAGGCGATGAGGGCGCTTGGGCGCGGACCGAGTCAAGCGATCGGATCCCATTCGAAATCGGTCCGAATCGACCAGCCATCCGGCGCGGGGCGGCTCGCATCACCGTGGTGGGGCGACACGGCTCCCGGGACTCGGTAGATTCCTCGCGACCAGGGAGGTCGCAAGGGGATGCATTCCGGACGGCTCGTGGCGTTCGTGGCGATGCTCATCGTCGCCCTGACCGTGTCGGCGAACGCGCCTTCGGCGGCCGCCGGCACCATCGCGGTCAACTGCGCGACCGGATCGCTCCAGAACAAGATCGACAACGCCTCGCCCGGGACCGTGATCCTCGTCAAGGGCACGTGCAACGGGAACTTCCTGGTCCCCAAGAACCTCACGTTCAAGGGCAATCCGTCGGCCATCCTGGACGGCGGCGGGGCACGGACCACCTTGACCGTGACCGGCACCAGGGTGATCCACCTCCGGTCCCTGGCGGTCACCGACGGCCTGGGCGAGCGGGGCGGCGGGAT
>DATLUW010000692.1:0-4184 GCA_035577825.1 Actinomycetota bacterium
AGCCCCGGCGACAGGACGACCAGGAGGATGGCAGCGGGCACGGACACGAACGACGCGAACTGGTGGATGCGGCCCCGGTACCGGGGCTTCGGGGGTTCGGGAGTGGTCTCCCGTGTCATGATGGCCAAGGTCAGATGGTCAGGTTGGTGATGCCCCGCCAGGCGAGCCGGACGAGGGTCTCGACCGAGCGTCGGCGTTCGGCCTTGTTGCCGCCCGGGTCGCGCTGCGCGACGGTCTCCACCATCCCCACCAGCGCCAGCGACACCGTATCAGCGTCGCGGCGTTCGATCTTCCCATGGGACTCCCGGACGATGAGGTCGCCGACGTCGCTCACGATCTGGTCGCGGACCTCCTGGACCTTCGACCGGAACATCTCCTCCCCGCCGGTGGTCTCCTGCATCAGCAGCCGGAACCCGCCCGCGTGCTCGTCCACGAAGTCGAAGTAGGCCTGGAACGACCGCTCGATGCGCTCGCGGTTGCCGGTCCGGGCCTGCAGCGCCGACCGGACGCGTTCCTCGAGCGAGGAGGCGTCGGCGTCGAGCAGCGCGATGTACAGCTCCTCCTTCGAGTTGAAGTGGTCGTAGAGGATCGGCTTGGTGACCCCGGCCTCCTTGGCCACCTCGTCCATCGAGACGCCGTGGAACCCGGAACGGCCGAACACGCGCCGTGCGACGGCGAGGAGCTGCGCCCTTCGTTCCGGGCCACGCATCCTTCGCTTGGCGCCGGCGGGCACGGCGGCTGGTTTACCGGCGGCCATGTACGGCTATACTACTCTTCGGTAACCTACCCAAAGGTAGGTTCCCGTGGGCTCGGGGGTCCGGGACGGCACGCCGGCCATTCTCCAGGGTCCACGGGCGAAACGCGAGCACGAGACGGCCGCACCCGAATCGGGCGGCACGGAGGCAGGAGGCAGCACGCATGGATTTCCAGCTCAACGAGGACCTGCTGACCACCCAGAAGTGGGCCCACGAGTTCGCGGAGAAGGAGATCCGCCCCGTCGCGCCCGAGTACGACGATTCCGAGGAGTTCCCGTGGCCGGTCGTGAAGAAGGCCGCGGAGATCGGGCTGTACGGCCCGGAGTTCTACCTGGAGATGGTCGGGCAGGACCCGACCGGGCTCTCGCTGCCACTGGTGCTCGAGGAGCTGTGCTGGGGCTGCGCCGGCATCGGCCTCGCGATCTTCGGGACCGGGCTGCCGCTCTCGGCGCTCGCCTACAGCGGCACCCCGATGCAGTTCGGTGAGTGGGCGCCGAAGATGTTCGGCACCCCGGACGAGCCGGCGGTGGCCTCGTTCTGCGTGACCGAGCCCGGCGCCGGCTCCGATGTGAGCGCGCTCCGCACGACCGCCAAGCGCGACGGTGACGAGTGGGTGCTGAACGGCCAGAAGATCTTCGCCACGAACGGCGGCATCGCCGCGGTGCACATCGTCGTCGCGACCGTCGACCCGTCGCTCGGCCACCGCGGCCAGGCGGCGTTCCTGATCGGGCCCGACACGCCGGGCATCCGCCAGGGCAAGAAGGAGCGCAAGCTCGGCATCCGCGCCTCGCACACCGCCGAGGTGCTGCTCGAGGACTGCCGGGTTCCGCTGGAGAACGTGCTCGGCGGCTCGGAGAAGCTCGAGAACAAGCTCGAGAAGGCCCGCGCCGAGCAGAAGTCGTCGGCTGCGTTGAAGACGTTCGAGATGACGCGTCCGAGCGTCGCGGCACAGGCCCTGGGGATCGCGCGGGCGGCGTTCGAGTATGCGAGGGACTACGCGAAGGAGCGGCAGACGTTCGGGCGGCCGATCATCGAGCACCAGGGCGTGGCCTTCAAGCTCGCGGACATGGCGATGGAGATCGACGCGGCCCGGCTGCTCACCCACCGCGCCGCGTGGATGGCCCGCAACGGGGTCCCGTTCGAGCACGCCGAGGGTTCGATGTCGAAGCTGAAGGCGGGCGAGGTCGCGGTGAGCGTGACCGAACAGGCAATCCAGGTGCTGGGCGGCTACGGATACATCAAGGACTTCCCGGTCGAGAAGTGGTATCGGGATGCCAAGATCTACACGCTGTTCGAGGGAACGTCGGAGATCCAGCGGCTCGTGATCAGCCGAGCGCTCGCCAAAGCCTGACAGGAGCGGACATGCCCGACCTCGGGGCCCGCGCCGAGGACGAACCGGAAGCGCCGCCCGCCCGCGAAATTCGCCGCGCTGTGCGGACCGGTGCAAGGCGCGTGGGAAGATCGGGCACCGTGCAGCGAATCCGCGTGCTGATCGCCGAGGACGATCCCGTCGTCCGCGAGGCCCTCTCCGACCTGCTGTCGGAGGAGGCCGACATGGACATCGTCGGCGCGGCTGCGACCACCGACGAGGCCATCGACGTCGCCCGCAGGACCAAGCCGAGCGTCGTCCTGTGCGACGTCCGGATGCCGGGCGGGGGCGGGCCGCGCGCCACGATCGAGATCCGCCAGCTCGCGCCCCGGACCAACGTGCTCGCGATCTCGGCGCACGACGACCGCACCACCGTGCTCGGCATGCTGCAGGCGGGCGCGGTGGGGTTCCTGGTGAAGGGCTCGCCGGCCGACGACATCGTCGACGCCGTCCGGCGGGCGGCCCGGGGCGAGTCGTCGCTCTCGACCCGCGTCACCGGCGAGGTGATCCGCGAGCTCGTCGGGCAGCTGGGCGTGCGCGACCACGAGGCCGAGCTCCGCCGCCGGCGCGCCGACCTCATGCGCGGCGTCGTGGAGGGCGGCGGGATCACGATGGTGTTCCAGCCCATCGTCGACCTCCGCACACTCGAGATGGTGGGCGTCGAGGCGCTGTCGCGGTTCGGGGGCCAGCCGATGCGCCCGCCGAACGAATGGCTCGCCGAGGCCGCGGCGGTGGGGATGCGGATCGACCTCGAGCTCGCTACGGCCCGCGCCGCCCTGGTCGGCCGCGCCCAGCTCGACGCCGGCATGTACATGGCCGTGAACCTGTCGCCGGAGACGGCCGTGTCCCCGAGCTTCCCGATCTTCATGTCCGAGGAGCCGCTCGACGACGTCGTGTTCGAGATCAGCGAACACGCCCAGGTGACGGACTACGAGGAGCTGAACGCGGTGCTCCAGGAGGTCCGGGACCGGGGCGGACGGCTCGCCATCGACGACGCCGGGGCCGGGTTCGCGAGCCTGCAGCACATCCTTCGGCTGGCGCCGGACCTCATCAAGCTCGACATGGGGCTCACCCGCGACGTCGACTCCGACCCCGCACGCCGGGCGCTGGCGTCGGCGCTCGCGTCGTTCGCGAACGACATCGGCGCCGGCCTCATCGCCGAGGGCATCGAGACCGAAGAGGAGCTCGACACGCTCCGCGCGCTCGGCGTCACGTTCGGCCAGGGGTTCCACCTCGGCCGGCCCGCGCCGGACCCCGGGGTCACCCTTCGGCATTCCGGCCGCTGAGGGCGCCGCCGGCCCATGGTGCCGGGCCGAGCAGCGTCCGGACATGGCCGGTTTCCCTGAATCCCAGCGCCCGGTACAGCCGGATCGGGCCGGGCTCGTCCGCCAGCAGGAACGTCGATGCCGCGCCGGCCTCAGCCGCGTCTCGAACGATCCGTCCGACGATCGCTGTGGCCACGCCGCGGCGGCGAAACTCGGCGAACGTGACGATGTCGTCGACGTAGCCGACGCCCGCGGCGATCTGCAGCGCCCCGATGCCGGCCGCCTGCCCGTCGTCGCGCCGGGCCACGTAGTACCGGCGCCCGTTCGGGGCCAGGACCTCCCTGTTCCACCGCATGAGCTGTTCGACGACCTCCGGCTGGGTGATCTCGAACTCGCGCTGGCTCCGACCGACGACCTCCCACAGCGCCGGGCCGGGCTCCATGCGCTCCACGCCGTCCTCGGGATCGGGTTTGGGGGGCCCGCCGCCGAACTCCATGACGACGTCGGAGGACAGGACCAGCTTGGCGTCCGTCGCCTCGGCCACCAGGCGGGGGGCGGCATCCGGGCGCATCAGCACCATCTGCAGGTGGCGCGAGCCGGCCGCCCGCAGCGGGGGTTCGAGGTCGGCCACCACCTCGTCGAGCGTGAGGTCGGGCGCGTCCTCGGTCACCCGGGCGAAGTTCAGGTCGTACACGTCGGGGAACCGGTCGTCCGTGACCACCGTGCCCCACCAGGTCCGGCGGGTACCCCGCAGCGACGCGTCGCTCGCGGCGAAGTAGCGCTCGGGGATGGTCG
>DATLUW010000693.1:0-2034 GCA_035577825.1 Actinomycetota bacterium
CGTCCCCAACCGCGACCGCTATTCGTCGTCGGCCGCGGCTTCGTCCTCGTCGCCCCCGCCGGCGCCCCCGCCCCCGCCGCCGACCAGCTGATAGCCCTTGCCCGTCTTCTCGGCGATCAGCTTCTCGTACTGCTTCGACGCCTCGGCCTCGGTCTTCCAATCCTTCGTCGTCGATTGTCCGTCGGTGCCGATGCGGCCGTACGTGGTGGTGAACGACTTGCCGTCCAGCTCGATCTCCCAGAACTTGTTCGACTTCCCGTCGGAAAATTCGTAACGCGGCATCGGACTCTCCTTGGTTGTGGGTCTTTCGGTTCTGACGTCGGCCTCGCGCGCAAGTCGCGCCGCGCGATTTTACAGGGGCCGCAGGGAGTGCTTCAATGTGGTCGCTTCACTTAGTCAGGAGGTCCGCTTTGTCTCGAGTCTCGCTTGGCCGAACTTGGATCCTGGCCGGTCTGTTCCTGGGTGCTCTGTTACTCGGAGCCTGCGGGAACTCCGACGGAACCGGCAAGACCCCCGGGACAGGAGGCAGTAGCGCCGCCGGAACCAGCGGCTCCGCCGGTACGAGCGGCTCCGCCGGAACCAGCGGCTCCGCCGGAACCAGTGGCTCCGCCGGTACGAGCGGCTCCGCCGGAACCAGCGGCTTCGCCGGGACCACGGGGCGTGGCGGGACGTCCGGACTCGCAGGCACGACCGGAACAGGTGGCAACAACACCGCAGGAACAGGCGGAAGCAGTTCTGCAGGCAGAGGCGGAACCGGCGGCAGCGTTGCTGGAACGGGAGGCAGCAGCGCAGCGGGGACAGGCGGCAGCGGCGCCGCGGGAACGGGCGGAAGCGGCCGTGCCGGAACGGGCGGCGGCAGCACCGCTGGAACAGGCGGCAGCACCTCCTCCGGAACGGGCGGCCTCCCGAGCTGCGCCGTCGGGCAGACGACGGGCGCGCCCGGCTTTGGCGCGCCGGCGCTGACGGGCATGGGAACGTCGGCGGTGAAGTACGGCTCTGCCAACGTGACCCGCGACGGGGTCGGCTATCGCTTCATCACGAACTGGTGGGGAACGGGGTGGACCTCCGCGAACGTCTCCTACAACGGCACGGGCTTCACCGTCGCGAGCGCAGCGGGCACCTCGATGCCGGACGGGACGCCGATCGGGTATCCGACGACCTATTGCGGGCGCTATTCGGAGACCATGGCCGGCGGCAACTGCGGTCTACCGGCGGCCTTCTCAACGATCGACAAGCTGTGGACCGGCTGGAAGTGGAGCTCGGCCGACCCCGGGCAGTACAACGCTGCGTGGGACATCTGGCTCGGAACGGCCTCGGCGTTTCAGTCGTACCTGATGGTCTGGCTGCGCGATCCGCCCGGACGACAGCCCGCGGGAAACACCGTGATCAACAACGTGACCGTGGCCGGCGAACCCGGCACCTGGATCATCCGGTACGGCACCGTCAACAGCCGGCCGATCGTGAACTACGTGCGCGCCGAGGGACAGGACGCCTGCGCGTTCGAGTTCAACGTCATGGACTTCGTCAACGACGCGCAGGCGCGCAGCGCCACGACGAGCGGGCTCACGCTGCCCGGCGATACCGTCCGCGCGATCGCCGTCGGGTTCGAGTTCTGGACGGGCCCCTTCACGAACGTCACGTCCGAAGACTTCTACATCAAGCTGACGACGAAGTAGCCGCCGCAGGGCGACACGGCTACCCGTCTACCCGCTGTCGCGCTGGCCCGTGAACACGTATGAACCGAACGGCAGGCCTTCCAGGTCGACGATCAGCTTCGCGCCGTCGACCATGGCCTTTCCGCGCAGCAGCTGAAACGGCGCCGGCGTCGTGCTCGAAAGGCGGAGGTCGGCGATGATCGCGCGTCCCTCGCGCCGCACGCCGTGCAGCTCGACGGCGACGCCGCCGACGATCAGGCCGGTGATGCGCAGGTCGTGATCGCCCTCGGTCGTCGACGCGACCAGAACAGACGCGCCACCGCTTCCTTTCTTCATGCGCTCGTCGCGCTCGTTGAATGTCCCGGTGTAGCGCCCCTCC
>DATLUW010000694.1:0-3456 GCA_035577825.1 Actinomycetota bacterium
CAACTTCCCCCCATCACCTGCCGAACCTAGGATCATGATCGAGACGATGCTGGACCACCCAGAGCCCGCAGTACCCGAGGAGACTCGCGTGATCAGAGTCGCCATCGCGGATGACCACTCGCTCGTCCGCCAGGGCCTTCGCCGCTATCTCGACACCGCCGGCGACATCGACGTCGTGGGCGAGGCCGCGAACGGCGAGGAGGCCGTTACCCTCGTGGAGGGCGAGTCCCCGGACATCGTGCTCCTCGACATCCGGATGCCGGAGATGGACGGCCTCGAGGCCGCCCGGAAGATCCGCGACCGGTTCCCCTCGGTCGGCGTGATCATGCTGACCGCCTACGACGACCGCCAGTTCGTGGTGGAGGCCGTCCGCGCCGGCGCCCGGGGCTACGTGCTCAAGGCGCGCGACGCGGAGCACCTCATCCAGACGGTGCGGCTCGTCGCCGGCGGGAACATGGTCATCGACCCCCAGTTGGTCGTCGCCCTGGCCGAGGAGCTCTCCACGGTCAAGGAGCGCGACCGCAAGGCCGATTCGCTGACCGCGCGGGAGATCGAGGTCCTGCAGCTGCTGGCCTTCGGACACACAAACCGCGACATCGCGGAGAAGCTGTTCATCTCCCCGGACACCGTGAAGACGCACCTCGAGCACATCTTCGAGAAGCTCGGGGCGTCCGATCGGACCGCCGCGGTCGCCGAGGCGCTGCGCCGCCGCCTGATCGAGTGACCCGGCCGCGGCCCCAGCGCCGCGGCCCGGTCCTCCTCCCGAACCACGCAGCCCCCGTGGGCGCCGGCGGGCGCCCCGGCGTGACGCCGGGTTCCCCGCTCCCGCCGACTCAGGCATGGCCCGAACCGCGCCGATAGTCGGGAAGAAGGCCCATGCGGACATCACCCACCGGGACCACGCACGGATCACCCCCGGAGGAGGCCGTCCGGCCGATGCCGGGTGACTCACCCGCGCGGCAGAGTGAGATGTCGATGGATCGGCCCTCTGAGTCGCGCGCCCGGGGCGTGCGAAGCGCATCGCGGCCGGCAGCCGGCGCCGGCGGCTCCGCCATGACCGCGGCGACCGTGCCGCACCATTCGCGCGAGTCCTCCGCCGCGCACGAATCCTCGGCGCCGCTCGTCCTGCTCGGCTTCGCCGCGATCGTCCTCCTCGTCTGTCACCTTGTCATGCCCGAGGACCTGCAGTCCCGGGCGATCGTCGCCGCGAGCAGCGGGGCGTTCGTGGCTGCGGTGGCGGCGTTCGTCGTCCTGCGATCCGCCCGGCGCCCGGAGGCCTGGTCGTCCACCCGCCGGTTCGGCCTGGCGCTCGCGGCGCTGGCGCTCACCCAGGTGGTGTTCCTGGTCTACGCCGTGGTGCGTCCCCCGACGGGCGCGTACGGGCCGAGCGGCCTGATCGACATCGCCGTCGTCGTGATCGGCGGCCTGCTGGTCCCGCTGTTCCGCACCGAGCTGGGCGAGCATTTCCGGCCGGAGGACCGCCGGGACGTCCTGGCCGACATCGTGCTGCTGGCCGCGGCGCTCGGCACGCTCGTATACCTCGTGATGCGCCCTGACCAGCCGGTGACGCCGGGGATCACGATCTCGGTGATCGTGTGGACCGTGGTCGTGATGACCGGGATGATCGCGTGGACCGCGCTCGCCATGTGGCTGCCGTCGCCGGTCCACGTCGGGCTGTGTCTGGCCCTCGCCAGCTTCGGCGCCGCCGGGCTGGGATTCGGGTTCCAGTGGTTCCGTGGCGGGTTCATTCCGGGAAGCCCGCTGGTCGACCTGCCAGTGGGGCTGGGGGCGCTGTTCCTGGCCGGCCTGCTGTGGGCGGAGCCGCGGCTGGTGCCGGCCGAGCCCGCCCAGCCGACGACCCGGTGGGGCCGGGCCTTGCTCACCGCCGTCGCGGTCGGCGCGGCATGCGCGAGCCTCGCGTTCATCGCCCTCACCGGGCTGCACCACGCCGCCACCCAGCTGGAGACCTCGATCGCGATCGGCCTGCTCGGCGCCGCGGTGGCGGCGCGGATCGTGCTGAACCAGATCACCTCGACGAAGAACGCCGAGGAGGTCGAGCTGGCCCTTGCCGAGAAGGCGACCGCGCTCGAGGAGGCCGGTGAGGCGCTCGATCGGCTCCGCGAGCTGCACGGGTCGCTCTCCGCCTCGGAGGAACGGCTGCGCCTGCTGTTCGAGGCGGCCGCGGACGGGATCGTCGAGCTCGACGACCGTCGCATCATCCGCCGGGCGAACGAGGCGTTCTGCTCGATGCTCGGGCTCGAGCACGGGCAGGTGCTCGACACGCCGTGGGACAGCCTCGCGTCGATGGTCGAGAGCGGCGAGTCCCTGGTGGACCTCCCGGACACCGGCAAGGCGACGCTCCCCCGCCGCGGTCAGGACCTGCACCTCGAGGCCCGGACGAGCCAGGTGCCCGGCAACGGCGAGCTGCTCGTCGTCCGCGACGTGACGTCCGCCCGCGTCGCCGACCAGACGATCCGGTCGCTGCTGCAGTTCCTGCAGGACCGCGACGAGGACCGCACGCGACTCCTGCAACGGACGAACGCCGCGATCGAGGCCGAGCGCAACCGCATGGCCCGCGACCTCCACGACGGGCCGGTGCAGGGCGTCTCCGCGGCGTCGCTCTCGCTCGAGGCGGTGCTGATGATGATCCGGGGCGGCCAGGTCCAGAAGGCCGCGGACACGCTGGAGAAGATCCGCGAGGAGCTCGCCGAAGAGGGCGACAGCCTCCGGCGGCTGATGTCCGACATGCGCCCGCCGGTGCTCGACGAGCGCGGGCTCGTCCCGGCGCTGCGGGAGATCCTCGCGCGGTTCGGCCGGGAGACCGGCGTGAAGACCCGGTTCGCGGCGCGGTCGCTGGTCGACGTGCCGCCCGACCTCGAGACGCTCGCCTACCGGGTGGTCCAGGAGGCGCTGACGAACGCCGGCAAGCACGCCGAGGCCACCGAGCTCAGCGTGAACGTCGAGGCCGTCGCCGGCAGCCTCCGAGTGGAGATCACCGACAACGGGAGGGGATTCGAGGCGAACCAGGCCCGCGAGTACCTGCGGGCGGGTCGCGTCGGGCTCGCCTCGATGCGGGAGCGAACCGAGCTCGCGAACGGCTCGTTCATGGTCCGCTCCGGGCCGGGGCAGGGAACCTCGATCGTGGCCACGCTCCCGCTCGATGTGGGCATCTCGCGGGGCGCGCGGGCCCTGGCCTGATCCTGATCCCGATCCTGATCCGCCCGCGTCAGCCGGGCGCTCGCGGCGGCGCCCGCAGCGCGGAGCCGGTCGGGCTCGGCTTCGACGTCGGGCTCTTGCTCGTCTTCGGAGTCGGCGACGGCGCTGTGGTCGGCCCCGGCTCCGACGTCGGCGGTGGCGGCGGCGTGGTCGGCGGCGGCGGGAGCGTCGTCGGGGGCGGGGGCGGCGACGGGCTCGGCGAGGGCGGCGGGCTCGGGCTGGGGCTCGGCGGCGGGGTCG
>DATLUW010000695.1:0-2134 GCA_035577825.1 Actinomycetota bacterium
CCTCGAACAGCGCCTTGAGGTCCTCGGGCATCTCGGGCAGCGGCAGGTGGTCGATCGCCAATGCGTCCCCGTCGAGGCGAACCCGCACGTTCACCTTGGCGAACTCCGGATCCGTGCCGGGGAAGTCGTCCCGGGTGTGGCCGCCACGACTCTCCCGGCGCTCGAGCGCGGCTCGCGTGACGGCCTCGGAGACCGCCAGCATCGGCTGGAGGTCGAGCGCCAGGTGCCAGCCCGGGTTGAACTGCCGGTGGCCCTCGACGGCCGCCCGCGCCGCGCGTTCTGAGAAGCCGGCGATCTGATCGAGGGCGTCCTTCAGCTCGGCCTCGGTTCGGATGATCCCGACCAGGTTGTGCATGCATTCCTCGAGGTCGCGGTGGATCGAGTACGGGTTCTCGCCGCGGTCCCGGCCGAACGGCTCCAGCGCCTCTGCCGCGACGCGGTCGACCTCCGCCTCGTCGATCACCGGAGCGCTCTCGAGGCCGGCCGCGTGCTCCGCCGCCCCGATCCCCGCCCGCCGCCCGAACACCAGCAGGTCGGAGAGCGAGTTCCCGCCGAGTCGGTTCGACCCGTGCAGCCCCGCGGCCACCTCCCCGGCCGCGAACACCCCGTCGACCGTCGCCGCGGCCGTCTCCGGGTCCACCCGGACCCCGCCCATCATGTAGTGGCACGTCGGGCCGATCTCCATCGGCTCCCGGGTGATGTCGACGTCCGCGAGTTGCTTGAACTGGTGGTACATGCCCGGCAGCTTCCGCTTGATGTAGTCCGGCGACCGGCGGGAGGCGATGTCGAGGAACACCCCGCCGTGCTCGGTCCCCCGGCCGGCCTTGATCTCGGAGTTGATCGCCCGGGCCACCTCGTCGCGCGGCAGGAGGTCGGGCGTCCTCCGGACCGTCTTGTCGTCGTACCAGCGGTCGGCCTCCTCCTCGGTCTCGGCCGTCTCCGCCCGGAACATGTCCGGTACGTACCGGAACATGAACCGCTCCCCGTCGCGGTTCTTCAGCACGCCGCCGTCGCCCCTGACGCCCTCGGTCACGAGGATCCCGCGCACCGAGGGCGGCCACACCATCCCCGTCGGGTGGAACTGCACGAACTCCATGTCGATGAGATCCGCACCCGCCCACAGCGCGAGCGCGTGGCCGTCGCCCGTGTACTCCCAGGAGTTCGAAGTGATGCGAAACGCCTTCCCGATCCCGCCGGTGGCCAGCACGACGGCCTTCGCCTTGAACACCAGGAACGCGCCGGTCTCCCGCCGGTAGGCGAGCGCGCCGGCCACGCGCCCGTCGGACGGGTCCCGGAGCAGCCGGAGCACCGTGCACTCCATGAACACCTCGAGGCGTTCGGACACGGCCTTCTGCTGCATGGTCCGGATGAGCTCGAGCCCGGTGCGGTCTCCGACGTGCGCCAGCCGCGCGTACCGGTGCCCGCCGAAGTCGCGCTGGAGGATGCGCCCGTCCTTCGTCCGGTCCCAGACGGCGCCCCAGTCCTCGAGCTCGTAGACGCGCTCGGGCGCCTCCTGCGCGTGGATCTGCGCCATGCGCCAGTTGTTCAGCATCTTGCCGCCGCGCATGGTGTCCCGGAAGTGGACCTGCCAGTTGTCCTCCGGGTACACGGTCCCGAGCGCCGCCGCCACGCCGCCCTCGGCCATGACCGTGTGCGCCTTCCCAAGCAGCGACTTGCACACGATCGCGGTCGAGGCGCCGCTGGCGTGCGACTCGACGGCCGCGCGCAGGCCCGCGCCTCCCGCCCCGATGATCAGGACGTCGAACTCGTGCGTCTCGAACTCGCCCATGCTCAGAACAACCTCGGGTCGGTGATCGTGCCGCTTGCGACCAGCCGAACATAGAGGTCGGCCAGCGCCACGCTGAACAGCGACGCCCACGCCCACCGCGCGTGGTGGACGTTCAGCCACGACACGCGGCGCCACATCGCGTACCGCACCTTGTGCTTCGAGAACTGGTCGAGCCGCCCGCCCACCAGATGCCGGCACGAGTGGCACGACAACGTGTACCCCCACAGCAGGAACACGTTCACCAACAGCACGACTGTGCCCAGCCCCATGCCGAACCCGTCCGGGAAGAAGAACGCCTGCACGGCGTCGACGGTCAGGAAGATCGGAAACGGCAGCGCCAGGTAG
>DATLUW010000696.1:0-6713 GCA_035577825.1 Actinomycetota bacterium
GGGCCCTCCCCGAGCACGGGCACAAGTCCGAGCCCGAGTCCGTCACCGTCCGGCAGCCCCACGTCGGGCCCGCCCGATCCGTCGCCGAAGCCCACGATCGAGACGCTCCGCCCCGGCATGTCCGGCCCGGCCGTCCTGGCGCTCCAGCAGCACCTGCAGTCGCTCGGCTACTGGCTGGACAAGGCGGACGGTGCGTACGGCGACGCGACCACGCAGGCCGTGATGGCGTTCCAGGGATGGGAGGGCCTCGACCGCGACGGGATCGCGGGGCCGATCACCCAGCACCACCTCGCGAACGCCGAGCGGCCGGTCCCCAAGGACCAGTCCACCGACGAGATCGAGATCGACAAGGAGCACCAGGTGATCCTGGTCGTTCGCGACGGGCAGGCGAAGTACGTGTTCCACACGTCGACCGGGTTCGACGGGCCGTACATCGACCCCGACGGGAACCCGCAGGTGGCGGACACCCCGGACGGGCACTGGACGTTCATCTGGGCGGTGGACGGGTGGCGCGACGGCGACCTCGGCATGCTGTACCGGCCGCGGTACTTCCACCCGACCGGCGTCGCGATCCACGGCTACGGCAACGTGCCCGGCTACCCGGCCTCGCACGGGTGCGCGCGCGTGTCGTTCGAGGCGATCAACTTCATCTGGGCGGAGAACCTCGCGCCGCTGCAGTCCAAGGTTTGGGTCTACTGAACGCCGGGTGAGATCCCGCCCCGAACCTTGCGTCACCATTGACGCCATTTCTCGCGCGCGGCTACCATTCCCGCTGGCCGCAGGCAGGTTCTCGCGTGCCGCTCCCAACTCGCTCGTCGGGAACGGGGGTGCGCCGTGCGAACGAACTGCCTCGGCCGGAGAGGAGCTGGTTCACATCGAGACCGCGGGAACCCAAGCGACGACAGCGGAGCGTGACTACACGCCCGAGGAGCTCGTCGCTGCCATCGAGGAGTCGCTGAAGGACTTCAAGGAAGGCGACATCCTCACCGGAACCATCGTGAAGATCGACCGGGACGAGGTCCTTGTCGACATCGGCTACAAGTCCGAGGGGGTCATCCCCTCCAAGGAATTGTCGATCCGCCACGACGTCGACCCGTCCGAGGTCGCCGAGATGGGCGAGGTCGTCGAGGCCCTCGTTCTCCAGAAGGAGGACAAGGAGGGCCGCCTGATCCTGTCCAAGAAGCGCGCCCAATACGAGCGCGCCTGGGGCCGGATCGAGGAGATCATGCAGTCCGGCGGCACCATCAAGGGCCCGGTGATCGAGGTCGTCAAGGGCGGCCTGATCATGGACATCGGCCTGCGGGGGTTCCTGCCCGCCTCGCTCGTGGACCTGCGGCGCGTGCGCGACCTGCACCCGTTCGTGGGCCAGGAGCTCGAGGCGAAGATCATCGAGCTCGACCGCAACCGGAACAACGTCGTCCTCTCCCGGCGGGCGTTCCTCGAGGAGTCGCAGTCCGAGGGCCGCAAGAAGTTCCTGGAGTCGCTGCAGAAGGGCGAACGCCGCAAGGGCACGGTCTCCTCCATCGTGAACTTCGGCGCGTTCGTCGACCTCGGCGGCGTGGACGGCCTCGTGCACGTGTCCGAGCTCTCGTGGAAGCACGTCGACCACCCGTCGGAGGTCGTCTCGGTGGGCCAGGAGGTCGAGGTCGAGGTGCTCGACGTCGACCTCGAGCGCGAGCGCGTGTCGCTGTCGCTGAAGGCCACGCAGGAGGACCCCTGGAAGGAGTTCGAACGGAAGTACCGCGCCGGCGAGGTCATCGCCGGTCAGGTCACGAAGATCGTTCCGTTCGGCGCGTTCGTGCGGGTGGCTCAGGGCATCGAGGGCCTGGTGCACATCTCCGAGCTGTCGACGATGCACGTCGAGTCCCCGGAGCAGGTGGTGAACGTCGGCGATCAGGTGAACGTGAAGGTCATCGACGTGGACGTGCCGCGCCGGCGCATCTCGCTGTCGATGCGGCAGGTGGGCGACCAGTTGCCGGTCGAGGCCGAGCCGGAGATCGTGTCGGAGGCGCCTGCCGTCGTCGCCGAGCCGGTGGCCGCGGACATCGAGCCCGAGGTCGCGGCCGAGGTCGCGCCCGCGGCGGACGAGGTCGTGGCCGAGGTGGCACCGGCGGAGGCTGCTTCGGAGGCCGCGCCCGCTGCAGCCGCTGCCGCGCCTGCGCCCGCAGCTCCTGCGGAGGCCGCACCGGCCGCTGCAGAGGAAGCCGCCGCCGAACCGGCCGAGGAAGAGGAGGAGATCTCACTCGAGGCCATCCTCCGCGACCTCAAGCGCCGCGAGGGTCGCGAGTAACGGTCGATCCGGCGATTCCGGTCAGTCCAATTCGGGGCGAGCCCTGGCGTGCCGCACCGTTGCGTTCGATGACGTGGACGGTCAGGGAAGATCGAACGTGCATCCCGAGCCGATCTTGATGACCACGTGGACCTTGGTGGTCTGGCCGGGCGCGATCGTCACCGATTGTTCGCAGATGTCGGCCGGTGCATCGAGGAGCCCGCAGTTGCCGTCACAGGGCCGCTGGTAGCTCCTGATCGCATAGTCGCCCGCTGGAACGATCCGTCGCAGTCGATCGTGTCGGAACCGGGCGTTGAACACGATTCCGTCCGGACTGGATAGCCGCAGAAACGACACCGAGCCCTCGAAGTAGATGTCGCCGTGCTTGTCGAACTCTTGGGCCACGAGCAGAGTCGCTGTCGCCGGACTGGCGCTCAGAACTGGCGAAGGTGCTGATGTGGCAGGCGCGTTGAGAGGGTTCGACGTCGACGTCGACGTCGACGTCGAAGCGCTCTTCGCTGCGGTGCAAGCTCCGAGGGCCACGGCGAACCCGAAGGCCGTGACGAGCACCGAGCCGGGTCGTCGCATGGCCTTGGGACGGTGTGGGGGGGTCGGATGTTCCACTGCGCGATGGTACGCGGGTGTGCATGGCGAGGCCTAGGATTCTGATGACGTGAACGAGCCCGAGACAGGGGTCATGCGGGCAGCGCATTGGAAGGCTCTTCTCGGCTTGACGGCCGTCACCGCGGCCCTGTGGGTCGGCCTGGGAAGCGGTGTCGCCGTGGCCCAGTGCGCTGGGCGTGTCCTCTTCGTGGCCCCGGAGACCGCCACTCGAGGAAGCGTCGTCGTGATCCGCGGCCAAGGCTGGTTCGGCAGGTGCGTGGACACCGGCGGTGCATGCACCAAGACAGGTGTGTTCGACCCGGTGCAGGACATTCAGCTCCGGATCACTTCCGGCGACAAGAATTCGCCGGGACCGACGCTGGCTACGGTCGATGCGAGCGACGACTTCGCCTTCGTGGTTCGAGCGCGATTGCCGGAGGGCCTAGCCCCAGGGGACTACCTGGTGGTCGCGACCCCGGCCGACGGTTCGCTCCGGGAGACCGCCCGGGTTCACGTGACCTGAGCCGGACGATCACAGTCCTCGAAGTCGAGTCGGACTGGTGCGGGGGCCGCGGCGAAGCCGCGGCCCCCGCGGCGGATGGGGCGATCGCTCGGGGAACGAGTTCGCCCCGTGGTCCGGCCTCGTGGTTCGCCGGAGCTCTAGGTACCTCGTTGGCAGGTTCCCGTTGGGATCCCACGCTCGACGCGTCGGTCCCATGCCGAGCTCGCGCTCCGCCGTCATCGGTTCCCGACTGAGTTCGGGTTCGTCGGGTCAGTTCGTTCCTGAGATGAGGTAGACGTTGCTGCCGGTCGCTGCGCTGACCAGCAGGTCGGGGTGGCCGTCGTGGTTCGTGTCGCCCAGGCCTTCGGTGTCGAAGCCGAAGTTCTCGTGGGCGTTCGTGCTGGTGAGGACGCGGAGGCGGTCGCCGGTCGCGCCCGAGAAGATCTCCACCTTGCCGGCGGCCTTCGCGCCGTCGCTCGAGGTGTAGGACCCGACCGCGATGTCCGGGATGTGGTCGCCGTCGACGTCGCCGGCCTCGCGGCCGGGGCCGAACCCCTGCTTCGCCGAGGATCCGGTCCACGAGCGGAGCACCGAGCCGTCGACGCCGGAGAAGATCTGGACGCGGCCGGTGTTGACGCCGCCCACGCTGTAGGTGAAATCGCCGCCGTACACGTCGGAGACTCCGTCGTGGTTGAGGTCGCCGACGTCCGCCACGAAGAACCACCCCAGGTCGTGGTTGGTCTTGTCCTTGGGGCTCGACCAGATGCGATGGCCGTTCGCGCCCGAGTAGGCGTACGCACGGCCGCCGTGGTCGTGGCCGGCGTTGCGCGCCCCGATCAGCAGGTCGCCCACGCCGTCGCCGTTCAGGTCCTCGGTGTGGTCGGTCGCGCTGCCGAACAGGTCGCCCGCCTTGTCCCCGTTCATCGAGTACAGCAGCGAACCGTCCGCGCCGGAGTACACGTACGCGCGTCCGGCGTTGGTCCCCGCCGCGTCGTTGGCCACCGCCCCGACCAGGACGTCGGCGTGGTGGTCGCCGTTCACGTCGCCCGCGCTCGCCACCGCGAACCCGAACGCGTCCCCGGCCGCCTCGCCATGGAGCGTCAGCAGAGGCGTCGGGCTGCCCGTGGCGCCGGAGAACACGAACGCCTCGTTCCCGCCGCGAGCCCCGACCAGGATGTCGTGCACGCCGTCGTCGTTCACGTCGCCGGCGTCGGCCACCGCGTACCCGAACAGGTCGTTCGGCTGGCCGTGGAACTCGTCCAGCAGGTCGCCGTTCGCGCCGGAGTACGCGTACACGGCGCCGGTAGACGACCCACCGTCCAGCGGCGCGCTCACGATCGCGTCGGTGACCCCGTCGCCGTTCACGTCGGCGAGCTCGCTCACCGCCCAGCCGAACAGCGTCCCCGGGTCGCCGTTCACCGACCACAGCACGTGTGTCCGCTGCACGAACCTCGAAGCCGCCGCGGCGGACCCGGTTCCCGTTCCCGCCCACACCATGGCCACGACCAGCGCACCGATCACCGGCAACCGAGCGAATCGCATCCCTGAGCCTCCTTCGTCGACAGCAGGACGCCATGTGGCGCCCGCCGCCGAACCTAGGCAGGGACGAAGGAGGCGGCTTCCAGGAACGTGCGCGTTTGCGTCCGGCTCCGCCCGAGCAGCCGGGCCGACGACGGCGTGAGACCGAACACCCGGTGGAAGCTGTCGGAGAAGTGGCTGGGGCTCGCGAACCCGAGGTCGGTCGCGATGTCCGTGAGCTGCGCCCCTGAGTCGAGGACGCGCTCCAGGGCCGCCCGCAGTCGGAGCTGCACCAGGAACGCATGCACCGAGAAGCCGGTTCGCCGGCGGAACATCCGCGCCAGCTCGAACGGCGATACGAACACGAGCCCGGCGACCTGCTCCAGCGTGAGCCGTTCGCCGAGCCGCGTACCCATGACCACTTTGGCCGCCTCGACCGCTTCGGCGTGGGCCGCCCGGGTGACGGCCCGCCGCGGCTCCCCGCGGGTCGTCCCCGCCGCGAACAGCCCCGCCACCGCGCCGCCGACCAGCGCATACAGCCGCTCCTGCACGAACACCTCATCCGGCTCGCGCGCGTCACGCAGGTGTCGGAGCAGCGCGAGGTGCGCGAGGTACGCACCGGCCGGCCCCGGCGCGTGTGTCAGCGGGAACGGCCGCCCGACCGGGTCGGCCAGCCCGGGAACGCGACACCGAGCGATCTCCTCCAGCACCTCGGGCCCCACGAGGACGAACGCGCAGTGGTCGCCGCGCTCGCTCACGACCGCCCGCCGGTACGTCTGGAACCGGTTGTAGAACATGACGTGCGCCGACGTGGCGACCACCGCGTCGTGACCGTCGGGTTCGATCCGAACGGGCGTCCCCGGGAAGACCACGTGGTGCCCGTCGTCCATGTGGTTCGGCTCGGACCACCGCCGGTCGCCGGGCTCGCAGTGGAACTCCCCGAGCGACAGGCGTGGGGTCGCGTACACGATCCGGACGGCGTCGTTCGCAGCGAGCTCGTCGCGCATGTCCACCTGTACGTTGGCGCGCCCGCAGGGGGATGGGCCGGCCGTCAGGGCCGGCGGAGCGAGACGACCATGTTCGCGACGCGGGTGGCGAGGACGCGTTCGCCCTCGTGCAGCCCCTCGGGAACGGCCTCCGGACCGAGCCGCGCCTCCACGACCGACCGGTCGGGAAATGCCACCGCGACGTCCGTGTACGTCACGCCGTGCAGGTCGAAGGAGCGAACCTCGACGACCAACGCCTCCTGTTCACCGAGCATGCCTCCAGCCTACGGCCGCCGGCCGGTGCGTGAACACGCACTCGTCGGGGATACGCTCTTGGGATGCGGTACCGGACCCGGAGGCGACTCGCGATCGTGGCGGTGTTCGTCGTGTTCGCCATGATCGCGGCGTTCGTGATCGGCTCGCTCGGAGGAGGAACGCACTGAGGGCGGCCGGGCCCGTCGGCGCCGCTCGATGGATGTGCTCGCGGAGGGAGGGGGCCGGATGCTGCTGGTCGGCCTGACCGGGGGGATCGGTTCGGGCAAGTCGACGGTCGCGGCGATGCTCGAGGAGCTCGGTGCGGTGGTGTTTGACGCGGACGAGTTCGCGCGGCAGGCAGTCGTGAGCGGGACGCCGGGGTTCCGCCACGTCGTCGAGACGTTCGGACGGCGGGTCGTCGGCGAGGACGGCGAGCTCGACCGGGCGAAGCTCGCGTCGATCGTGTTCGACTCGAACGAGGATCGGCTGCGGCTCGAGGCCATCGTGCACCCGGAGGTGGGGCGGCTCCTCCAACAGTCGCTCGAGCCGTACCGCGAGACGGGCCGGGTCGTGGTCTACG
>DATLUW010000697.1:0-2820 GCA_035577825.1 Actinomycetota bacterium
GAACGCTCGGCGCTGACCGGCGTGCTCGTGCGCGAGGTCGTCAACTTCACGTCGTACTGGCGCTCGACCACCTTCTCGTCGACGGTCGAGCCGACGATCTACCTGCTCGCGTTCGGCTTCGGCTTCGGCTCGCTCGTCAGCACCGTCGCCGGCTACCCGTACGTCGAGTTCGTCGGGACCGGCACCGTCGCGACGGCGGTGCTCTTCTCGTCGGCCTTCCCGGCGATGTTCGGCACCTTCATCAAGTACAAGTTCCAGCGCACCTACGACGCGATCCTCGCCGCACCGGTCGACACCGAGGAGCTCGTCACCGCCGAGACGCTCTGGGTCGCGACGCGCGCCGGTGTCTACGGCTGCGTGCCGATGATCGTCGCGATGTTCTTCGGGCTGAACCCATCCTGGGGGATGTTCGCCGTGCCGTTCATCGGCTTCCTGGCCGGACTCGGGTGGGCGTGCTTCGGGATCATGATCGCCGGCTTCGCGTCGTCGATCGAGAACTTCAACTACATCATCAGCGCGGTCCTGACGCCCCTCTTCCTCGTCGCGGGCACCTTCTTCCCGCTGAGCGCGCTGCCGGAGTGGGCGCAGGTCCTCGGCGCGTTCAACCCGCTCCACCAGTGCGTCCAGCTCGTCCGCGACTTCGTCTTCATGAACGTGGACTGGGACGACCTGCTCCGCGCGGGCTACCTCCTTCTGTTCGCACTGATCATGTGGCGGATCGCGATCTACGCCATGGAGCGCAAGCTGATCGACTAACTCCCAGGGCTACGATTTGGCGCGTGCCGGTCGATATCAGCAGCGAGATCGTGATCGACCGGCCCAGGGCGGAGGTCGCGGCCTTCGCGGGCGACCCCGACAACGCGCCCGCCTGGTACGAGCACGTGAAGCGCGTCGTCTGGCGGACGCGCCGGCCGCTCGCCGTCGGCACGCAGGTCGGGTTCCTCGCCGAGTCGCTCGGCCGGCAGCTCGAGTTCATCTACGAGGTCACGGCGCTCGTGCCGGGCGAGCGGCTGGTGATGCGTTCCGAGGAGGGCCGCTTCCCGATGGAGACGACCTATTCCTGGCGGGACGAGCCGGGCGGCGGCACGCGGATGTCGCTGAGCAACCATGCGGAGCCGCGAGGCGTCGGCCGCCTCAGCGCGTCGCTGCTCAAGCGCTCGATGCGCCGCGCCAACGCCAAGGACCTGAGCCGCCTCAAGCACCTGCTCGAGTCGGGCGTCTGACGAGCCGAAGCGCCCGTTGCCCCATCGGGGTGAGGCGTGGGATAGTCGGCCCCAGATATTCGATCGCCCACTCCGAGGGGAGGCATCGTGCGACACCCAGGTCTGTTCAAGCTTGTCGTGGGAGCGGCATTGGCGCTGGCGCTGGCACTGCCGGCAGCCGGTTCCGCTACGACGTCACGCACGGACGAAGACATGAGCGACGCCCCGGACACGGCAACCGTCTTCGTCCCGTCGATCGTCCATTCGTCGTCGGCGGTGCTGGCTCCGGACGGGTGCTCGTCCGGCGCCCGGACGCTCTCCCCGTTCGGGGCCCGCGTCTACCCGGAGCAAGGCAACGGCGGCTACAAGAGCGTCCACACCGACGTGCACATGGTCTACGACACCCTGTCGAACCAGCTGCTCGCGGGGAACCACGTCGACCTGACGATGCGCTCGACGCAGTGCCTCACCGACTTCAGCCTCGACCTCGACCGATCGAACAACCTGACCGCCGGGGGCAGCGGTCCGAACCTGACGGTCAACTCGGTCGAGGTGAACGGCCAGCCGGCGTCGTTCACGTTCGTGCAGCCGACCTACCCGGGTGACCCCAACGGTCAGGACGATCCGGACCCGGCGGCGCACGCGGTCTCGAACACCAACCCCGTCAGCGCGACGAACCCCAACCCGCCGGCGTGCTCGCCGACGGTCAGCAACAACAGCCAGAACGGAACGCAGTGCCCGGCGACCAAGCTCGTGATCACGCCCTCGTCGCCCATCGCCGACGGTTCGACGTTCACGGTCACTGTCGACTACACCGGCCGGCCCGGCCTGCACCAGGACGGCGACGGTTCGACGGAGGGATGGTTCCGGGTCAACACGACCGCTGCGCCCAACGACGGCAGCTTCGTCACGACCGAGCCGATCGGGACGTTCGCGTGGATGCCGCTGAACAACTACCCGACCGCGAAGCCGACCTACGACTTCTACGACACCGTCCCTGTCGGGAAGACCGCCGTTGCCAACGGCGAGATCGTCGGCTTCTCGCCGCCGGTCGCGCCGGTCGGCGGCGACGTGTCCGTACCGCCCACGTCGGTCAACGCGCCGGACGCGAACTTCGCGGCGGGCTCCTGGACGTGGCACTGGCACTCGCCCGAGCCGATCGCGAACTACCTGGTCGAGAACAGCATCGGCTCCTACGACCTGACCGCGCGAACGAGCCCGAGCTCGGGCATCCAGTACTACGAGGCGCAGGCAAGCTCGATCGCCGCGGCCCGGAAGGCGATCAACAAGATCGCGATGGACAACCAGGAGGACATCGTCGAGTTCCAGAAGATCTTCGACGGGCCGTGGCCGCTGACGACCGACGGCGTCGTCGTCGGCATCCCGCCCGCCAGCTTCGAGGAGGAGATGCAGGGCAAGATCACCTTCGCCGGCGGCACGATCGGCGGAGGAACCGGTACCTCGCTCGGCACCTTCAACCACGAGAACATGCACCAGTGGTTCGGGGACAACGTCTCCGAGGGCGCCTTCAATCTCACGTTCTGGAAGGAGGGCTTCGCCCGGCTCGGCGAGTACCTCGCGAGCGCGCGCATCGCCGCCGGCGGCGGCTCTAGCGGCC
>DATLUW010000698.1:0-2125 GCA_035577825.1 Actinomycetota bacterium
GACGGAGGTTCCATGGGCGACGGGGGCGTTGTGATCATCGGCGGCACCGACGGGCTCGGCATCGGGCTCGCGCGGCACTACGCGTCGGCTGGCCGCCGGGTGGTGATCTCGGGCCGCGATGCGGAACGAGCGGCCAAGGCCGCCGCCGAGCTCGGGCCGAACGTGAGCGGGGTGGCGTTCGATCTCGCCGAGCCGACCGCGATCTCGGGCGCGCTGTCCGGCGTGGAGGGGCCCGTCGATCACCTGGTGCTGACCCCGCTCGAGCGCGACCAGAACACCGTGCGCGACTACGACGTCCCCTCGGCCCTCCGCATCGTGACGCTCAAGCTGGTCGGGTACACCGAGGTCGTGCACACCATGCTCGACCGCCTGCACGACGACTCGTCGATCCTGCTGTTCGGCGGGCTCGCCAAGGAGCGGCCGTATCCGGGCTCGACCACGGTCACCACCGTGAACCACGGCGTCGACGGGCTGGTCCGGGCCATGAGCATGGAGCTCGCCCCCATCCGGGTGAACGCGATCCACCCGGGCATCGTCGGCGACAGCCCGTTCTGGTCGGCGAAGCCCGAGGCGTTGGAGGCCGTCAAGGCGAGGGCGCTGACCGGGCGGTTCGTGCTGCTGGAGGACATCGTGAACGCCGCAGTGATGCTGCTCGAGAACCCATCGATCGCGGCATCGGAGCTCCGGGTCGACGGCGGATGGCACCTGCCGATCTGAGCTCGGCCGCGGCCCAGGCGCCGCGGGACGCCGTTCGGAAGGTCGCCGTGGTCGGCACCGGCCGGATGGGCGCCGCGATGGTCCGCCGCCTGGCCGGGGCCGGCTTCGAGCTCGTGGTCTGGAACCGCGACCGGACCAAGGCGGAGGCCTGCGCGGAGCTCGCGGGCGCCGAGGTCGCGCCGTCCGCCGCGGAGGCCGCCGCCGGCGTGGACGTCCTCATCACCAGCCTCGCCGACGACGCGGCCGTCCGCGACGTGTACGCCGCGTTGTCGCCCGGGTTCCGCGGAGGGACGATCGCGCTCGAGATGAGCACGATCGCGCCGGATACCGTGCGGGAGATCGCCCCGCCGGTCGAAGCCGCGGGTGCGGCCCTGCTCGACGCCCCCGTCTCCGGGAGCGTCGTCCGCGTCGAATCGGGCGAGCTCGGCATCATGGTCGGCGGCGACGAGACCGCCCTCGAGCGGGCCCGCCCGGTGCTCGACGCGCTGGCGACCAAGGTCATCCACATGGGCCCGCTCGGAACCGGCGCCGTGGCGAAGCTCGCCGTCAACTCGATCATCCACTCGCTCGTGGTGTCCGTTTCGGAGGCGCTCGTGCTGGCGGAGCGCGCCGGCGTCGAGCGCTCGACCGCGTACGAGGTGTTCGTTTCCGGCGCGGCCGCGGCGCCGTTCGTCCTCTACAAGCGCGCGGCGTTCGAGCATCCCGACGACACGCCGGTCGCGTTCAGCCTCGACCTCGTGGCGAAGGACCTCGACCTCATCCTCGACCTCGCGGGCGAGGTCGGCGCTCCGATGGTGCAGGCCGAGACGAACCGCGCCGCGGTCGCCGGGGCGGTGGGCGCCGGCTTGGGGGCCCGGGACATGAGCGCCCTCGCCGAGTTCCTCCGCAAACGCGGCTGACGACGACGACCCGAACGGCCGAATCGAACGGGCCGGATCCGCAAGGTGACTACGACGGGCCCTGCACCTGGTACCAACCCGTCAGGTCGGCGCCCCGGATGTCCGGGCCGGTGGTCCCCTTCCCCCAGAAGAAGTCGTTGTCGTCCGTCAGGCCGTTCCGCCCGAGCGGCCCCATGTACGCCCATGTGACCGACGACGGCTGCGCGTCGATCGCCGTCTGGACCCACGCGTCGCGGACCTTCATCGGGTTGTTCCACCACAGGAACGGCGTCCGCGTCATGTAGTCGGCGAAGTGATCGCCCTCGATCGTGTTGTCGTTGCTGACGGTCGCGTAGGACAGCAGGAAGTGCAGTCCCTGGAACGAGCCGCACTTGGTTCTCACCCCGCCGGCCGGGCGGCCATCCCCCCTGGTGGGGGGCGGCCGCGCCGGAGGCGGACGCGCCGTCGCCCTCACTTGGGTTCGAACGTCGCGATCACGAGGGTGGACGAACCGGGCGTCAGGGCTGGGA
>DATLUW010000699.1:0-2445 GCA_035577825.1 Actinomycetota bacterium
AGCTACGCGCTCGGACTCGGCCCGGACCGCCCCGCGCCGGCAGGAATCCTCGCCTTCTCGGGCTTCGTTCCGGTCGTCGAAGGCTGGCAACCGCAGCTGCCGCGGCCGACGCGGGTCTTCATCGCCCACGGGCGCAGCGATCCGATCATGGAGATCGGCTTCGCGCACCGGGCTCGTGACCTCCTCGAGCAGAGCGGCATGGACGTCGAGTACCGCGAGTCCGACCACGCCCACTGGATCGAGCCGGCACACGCCGACGACGCCGCCGAGTGGCTCGCCGAGACGATTCCTTGACAGAAACGGAGCATCGGCAGAACACTTCCTGACCAACCGGGTGGGAATCGGCCCGAAAATCGCGAGGGGGGAAGCGATGTCTGCAAGGTTCATGAGCCTGTCGGCGACGCTGGCGGCCGTCGCGTTCATGGTGTTCGGCACGGTCGGGGCAAGCGGGGCCGCACCGTTCCCGCTGTTCGGCCCTGACGGCGGCGCCCGCTGCGACGGCACCGGCATCACGAACGGCGACGATCTCGGTTTCGGCTTCGCCGTGATCAGCGGCGACGCCACGGTCAGGGCGACGGTCGTCGTGGAGGGGCTCTCGCCGAACTTCACCTACAGCGCGAAGCTCATCCAGGGTGAGGACGACTGCGGCGTGACGGACGCGACCTTCGTGACGAACAAGCACGGCCACGGTCAGGTCACGCTGACGGAGACGAGCGTCAGCGACAACGCCCACGTCGTCATCTTCGACGACCAGACGGCGGTGGACTTCTACGTCACGGAGACCTACTTCCACTGAGGCGGAGCCGGGTGACCCGAGTCTCTCGTCTACGCTCGCGGCGTGCCGCTCCAGAACCGCGTCACTCCGCTGGGCGAGCTGATCGCCGATCCCGCCCGCGGCCTCGTCTACGGGAACCGCGGGTGCATCCACGACGACGAGGGCCGAGTCCGGCGACGGATGCCCACCCGGCGCTGGATCGCCTGCCGCCTGCAGTTCAAGGGCTGGCACCGCAAGGCGCTCCTGCAGCCGGGGAAGTTCACGGAGCTCTTCTTCCTCGACGAGGCGACCGCGTTCGCGGCCGGGCACCGGCCGTGCGCACTGTGTCGACGCGAGGACTACAACCGGTTCCTCGAGATCGCCGGCGCGCGCGGCGCGGACGAGATCGACGAACGCCTCCACGGCGAGCGGCTCGCGGGGCGCTCGCGGCGCCTTCACCCGGTCGAGCTCGACACGCTCCCGGACGGCGCGTTCGTCCTGCGCGAGGGCGAGCCGTGGCTCGTCCTCGGGGGCGAGGTGCTTCGCTGGTCACCCGGCGGCTACGCGCAGCGGGTCAGGGCCACGCCCCGCCGCGCCCAGGCGATCACGCCGCCGACGCTGGTCGAGGTGCTGCGGACGGGCTGGGACGGAGCCGTCCCGCTCCTGCACCCGTCCGCCCGAAAGTAGCCGTTTTCCAGGTGGAACGTTAGGTCCGGGCGCCGAGAGGGAATGTATGCGCATTCGCCCCGCCGCCCTCCTTGCCGTCACGCTGGCGCTGATCGCGCCTGCCGCTGCGCGCGCCGTGGGCGACGCGGACATCGCAGCGCTCCAGGTCGGGCTCGCAGCACACGACCTGTACGCGGGCGACGTGGACGGCTACGCCGGCCCGTTGACAATCGCCGGCCTCGGTCGCCTGTCGGGAGCGACCACGCCTGTCTCGCCGCAAACGCGGGACGCGCTGGGAGACTTCGGCACCCATCCGCTCGGTAGCCGTCCGCTGATCATGGGCACGACCGGCTGGGACGTCGCCGCACTCCAGTTCCTGCTCGCGTGGCACGGATTCCCGTCGGGAACGCTCGACGGGATCTTCGGCGCCCGGACGAAGGCGGCACTCCTCGGATTCCAGCGCTGGTCGGGCATCGAGCCGATCGCGATCGCCGGGCCCCAGACGCTTGCGGCGCTCCACGAGCCTCCCCCGCTCTCGCCACTCGCCCTCTCGCCCCCAATCGACGCCACTCCCACCGACGATTTCGGGCCGCGCGGCTCTCGGTTCCACACGGGCATCGACTTTCCGGCGCCTCTCGGCACGCCGGTGGTCGCAGCGCGGGACGGCGTCGTCACGGCGATCGGGCCGCTCCCCGGCTACGGCACTGTGGTCGAGCTACAGCACGAGCAGAGCGTGTCGACCCTCTACGCGCACCTGTCCCGGGCGCTCGTCGAACCCGGACGCCGTGTGACCCGGGGGACGCCGGTCGGGCTCGTCGGTGCGACCGGCGACGCGACCGGGCCGCACCTTCACTTCGAGGTTCGCGTGCGCGGTGCCCCGGTCGATCCGGCGCCCGCGCTGGGCGACTGACAGCGTGAGGGTCGTCGGCCGCGTCAGCCGAGGCGGGCGTACACCTCGGCCAGCTCTCTGACCGACGCGATCAGCCGCTCGCGCTCCGCTGCGGACAACCCGTCTGCGGAGAGGA
>DATLUW010000700.1:0-4123 GCA_035577825.1 Actinomycetota bacterium
CCCACGTGTCCGGGCCCACGACGCCGTCGACGTCGACCCCGCTCTGCGTCTGGAACGTCTTGGTGGCGCGCTCGATCATGGGGCCGTAGTGCGGTCCGTCGTTCGCGTCGCGAAGCGAGAACAGCCCCGCGGCGGCCATCCGGCGCTTCCAGGTGACGACCGTCGCGTCGTCGACCCCGAGCTTCAGGAGCACGCCGCCGAACTTCGGGAGCGCCGGCTGCGGCTGCTGGTCGAGGAACTCGCCGATCTTGGCGAGCTGATCGGGCCACGAGCGACCCTCCAGCTTGTCGGTGTGCCCGTTCTCGTTCAACGGCCCGTTGTCCACGTTGTCGTGGTCCCAGAACCCGCGGAGGCCGGTGTAGTTCCCCACCGAGACGCGCGGGACCTTCGTGAGCGGGATCGTCTCCCCTCGGAGGTTCTCGGTCATCTCGATGATGGCCGCGCACAGCGCTGCGGACGAGTCGAGCTGCTGGTCCGTGCAGGGTGTTCCCGCGAACCCCTGGTGTTCGATGCCGTAGGCGTAGTGCGAGACGGAGTCCCCGTGCCACACGGCGACGCGGAAGTCGTTGTACTGGTGCACGCCGCCGTCCTCGTCGACGCTCCACGTCGCGATCGGATAGCCCCGGGCGATCTGCGTGCCGGTGATGTCGGCGTTCGGGCCGTCCTGCCGGTGCCATTCGATGCCGTGGTAGCCGTAGAACTCCCCGGCGTGGGTCATGAGCGAGTCGGGAAGCTCGTGGTGCTGAACCTTCACGCCGTTGACCACCGAGAACCGGCCCGGCTCAGACAGTTCGTACATGGTGCCCTCCTCCCCGGGCAGACACACTGCACCCAGTGGGCGACCCCCGCCCGCACGAGTGCGAGCTTGACCGAATACGCGTCACGGCGCCGTCACCGGGCTGTTCTCGGCAGAGTGGAGCCCGAGCGGCAGGTCGGTGGCGACCATCACCGTCGAGTCCTCATTGGACTTCGATCACGCGGTTGGCGGTATGGCGGTCCGCGCCCGGCGAGATGTCGCCCGACGACACGTCGGTCATGCACTCCGCGGTCGCGACGAGCACCGCGAGGTACGAGCTGTCCAGGGCGTCCGGGGTGAACGTGCCCACCTTGACGGCCTTGTGGGCGGCCGGCCCGAGTCGATCGTCCAGGTCGAGGAGGGAGCCGCCGAGGAATCGCTCCGGCGGCGCCGGCCAGTCCGCCGGCTGGTCGTACCACGGGACCAGTCGCGCGCGGACGCGGACCCCGGTCGCCTGGAAGTGTCCGAGGTTCCAAACATGGACCCACACGTCGTGCGCCTGTGTCGACGGGAGGCTCTGGACCTCACGTGCCTTCAGCGCCGCGATGCTGTCCCGACCGACGACCCTCGGCTCCCCCGGCGGGCCGGCCGGCGTCGCGAAGACGTCGGGGCTGAACATCCAACCCCACCAGTAGGGAATCGCATCACTGTCCTCGATCGGGCGCTTGCCCGAGTCGCCGGCGTAGGTGCGAATGAGCAGATACGGCCACAGGCCGTCGGTTCGCGAGACCTCCTGGACCACGGGCGGCGTGTTGTCCGGGCCCGGGCCGTGGCGCATCCCGGTCAGCTTCACCTGTGCCCCGTGCAGGGAAAGACGCGTCTTCTGGGCGCGGGCCAGGATCCTGCGGATGTCGGGCGTCGCGTCGTCGGTCGGCCCGAACGGATCCCACTGGTCGCCCATCAGGACACCAACCGGCCGGTCGGAGACATCCCCACCGCCCGCATCTCGGCATCGCTCACCCGGAGATCGCTCCCGTCCCAGCCGACCGGCGGCGGTGCCCCGCCCACCCGCGCCAGGTAGTGGTGAACGAGGTGCTTGAGCGGGTCGTAGCGGGACCGGTGGTGCGCGTTGTCCCTCGCGTCGAACCGCTGCGGGACGTTCGCCGGCTCGTGGTAGGCGTACAGGTCGAGGATGATGGCGGCGAGCTGCTCATCGGTGAGTCCGCTGATCTTCGTCAGGAAGGTCAGGAGCTGCGGCGTGCACAGCCACTGGTCGGGCCGCGCGAAATCGAGCGGGAGGGTGCCGCCGAGGGGCGTGCTCGACACGATCCGCGTGTAGTCCCAGCACTGGTACGCGTACCCGCGATCAGCGTCCAGGTTGAAATCCGGCAACGGGTGCTGCCAGTCGTGGGCGAAGTACCCGGTGGGGCTCTGCCAGCTGCCGGTGAGCTGGCCGATCAGATAGGCGCCGTAGTCGATCGGGTCGCCGAGGTTCGCCCCATCGACCTGGATGAGCTCCGTCGACACCGCCTCCGTCTCCGACGGTGTCGTCGCGGCCTCGAACCGCCGCCGGGCGACATCGCTCCCCTGCATCCCGCCCATCAGGATCTTCGCGTCGTCGCCCTGGAGATAGGGCCCGACGTGCGTGCGCGGCGCCTCCCAGCCGTTTCGCATCCCCGCCAGGTTGTGGGCGGGGTACCGCCACGGCGCCACGAACTCGCTGTACGTGAGCGCGGCGTCGATCGGGGCCTTGTCCCACCACGGCGGATCGAGATCCATCACCATCGCGCGGGGATAGGCGCGGTCGAGCCCGAAGCCGCCCGTCTCGGTGCCCCGCGTGCTGGCGTCAAGTCCCGAGGGCTCCATCATCCCGACGTCCGCTCCGACCCCGGACGGCGCGTCGAGGTCGGCTCTGAGCTGGGCGATCGCGCCCTTCTCGTCGGCTCCCAGTTGCACGAGCCCCATCGAGATCTCGGACGGCTTGGGACTCAGGAACCCTTCCAGCACGAGCGGGAGCCGGCACATCATGTACAGGTCCCAGGCCGGAACCACGAGCAGTTGGTACAGCAGCTCCCGCAGGGGCCACGTCGCCAGCTCGAGCAGCATCGTCGGGAGCACCGTGGCGATCCAGATCAGCAGCTCGACGATGTAGAGCGCGAAGGCGAGGATCGCGAGCAGGATGTCCAGGATCGTGAGCGGCCGGGCGTCGTCCATGTCCGGCATGCCGTCGGCGGGGAGGCCCGGCGGCCGCGGGAGGTCGTGGTCGCCGATGACCGGCGGCGGCATCGGTTGCCGCGGTGCCAGGCCGGAGCTCGAGTTGAACTTCGTGTAGTCGTAGGCGAGCTCGAACATCTGCTGGAGGAGCGCGACGGTCGGGCGTCCGCCGGTGCCCGTGTTCTTGCCCGTGTCCCACATGAGGACATGGGGACCATCCATGTCGGCCGGACCCGTGTACACGTCCTGCATCGTCTTCAGCAGCAGCTCGCAGATGTGCTCGGGCAGCGGTTCCGTGTCGAGGTCGAACAGCTCCTTGCGGATCGCGTAGTCGGTCGCACTCTCGCCTTCGGTGTACGGCTCCGGGTACATCCATGAGCTCGGGAAGTAGTCGTACTTCGGCTCGTCGTCGGGCATCGTTGGGTCCGGCGACGTGGGGCTCTTGCGGAACGCCAGCCGGAAGTGGAGGGCCGCCGTGTCGATCGAGCCGAAGTACGTCATCGGCTGGTGCCGCATGCCGTACACCAGCGCGTCCATGTGGTTCTCGATCACGTGGTGGCGCTGCCAATGGGTTCGATACGGGCCGCCGCACTTGGCATTGGTGAACGGGTGGCCGGCGACGTCGGTCGCGCAGTGGCTCATCCACCCGAGGGCGAACGCCTGCTGCTTCGGCACCCGGCTCGGCTCATCGGCAGGCTTGGCGACCTCGCTCGTCCCGCCGTGCGCGACGTCCACGTCCGCCTTCAGGGCATTCGCGTATAGGTGGCGCGCGAACTGATAGGTCTTCCGGTAGTGGAACATGTCCGACCAGAAGAACCCGCTGTCCTCGTACCCCATCTGGGTCCCGCTCGACATCAGGCCGAACACATCCTGCATCTGTGCGGCCACGCCGAGCACGAAGTTCCCGAGACTGCCGCTGAGCAGGCCCAGGACCTGGCTCACCTCGCCCAGCATCCCGCCGGTGACGCTGTTGGCGAGCTGGTTGTTGTTGTCCATCACGGGGCCCATCCACTGCTCCCACTGCTGGATGAACGTGTCGTCCAGGAACTTCCAGGTCGAGAGCACGAACTCGACGAGCCCCAGGAGACCCTTGCCGGCGTCGCCCTTGAAGTCGGGCAGCAGGAAGAACAGGTCGGGTCCGAGCGCTCCGGCGGCCAGGTAGTTGCGGTGGTC